>JAFPZV010000028.1 GCA_017417085.1 Deltaproteobacteria bacterium
ATCAGCACATCGAAGGGGAGTTGCTCCTCGGCAAGCAGATTGGCGGAGATGCTCCAGAGGTGGTTGGCGAAGTTGCAGGCAAAGACCGAGGCCACATGCAGGGTTTCGCGCTGTTTGGAATCCAGCTCGAAGGAGCGGTCGGCGATTCGGGCGGCAACCTCGTGCAGCAGCGCCAGTCCGGAGGGCGTGTTGGCTTCGAGAAAAATTGGTATGGCGCGGAAGTTGACCGGTTTTTCCTTCGAAAAGGTTTGCAGCGGGTAGAATACGCCGTAGTGCTCGCGCATGCCTTCGAAGACCGACATCGGCACGCCGCCTGCGGTATGGGCGTGGACGCCTTTCCGGGCGGAAATTGCGCGAATAACTTCCGGCAGGGCGTCGTCCTTTATTGCATATAGATAGAGATCGGCGCGATCTGTTATCTGATCCAGCAAGGTAACTGGCTCGGCTGCAATGGCTTCCGCCAGGGGACGGGCCGATTTTTCGGTGCGGCTGTACACCTGCGCGACCTGCAGGCCGCTGTCGTGAAGGGCCTTCCCAAGATGTGTGGCCAGATTGCCTGCGCCGATAAGAATAATTTCAGGATTCATGAGTTTTGCCTTTGCTGTTTATTGGTCCTCTCTGCGAAGGAGGTTAGGTTCTGGCCCCCTTTGGGGAAGCTGGCCGCGTAGCGGCCTGAAGGAGTCAGAGAAAGGCGTTTTCCCTCTTCCGTCAGCGCTTCGCGCTGCTACCTTCCCCAGAGATTCACCTTTCTCCCGTTACCCAAACAACCCCAAATATCAATGAAGCATTCTCAAAACCTGCTTCATCAACATACAAGGGGAAGGTTTTTACAACCTTCCCCGAACGTCTGCTTCGACAATGCGCCGCGCGGCCGCGAGGGGATCGTCTTCTCCGTCCAGCCAGTGGATGGTGACGCCCAGGCGCTCCATGCGCCGAAACCAGGTCATCTGGCGCTTGGAAAAGTCGCAGATCGCATGCAGCAGCTGCTGGTACATCTCCTCATGGGAAAGTTTGCCCTGGAGAAACCACGAGACAAAACGGTACTCCAAGCCGTAGCGTTCCAGCACCGTGAAGGAAACGCCATTGGCGGCCAGTCCGGCCACGTCCTCGATCATGCCCTGTTGCAGACGCTCCCGCAGACGTAGGGCAATGCGTTCCCTCAGGGTTTCCCGCTGCCAGCGGATGCCCAGCACCAGAGGGTGCATCTCCGGGAAGTCCGGCAAAACGGGCGCGTTCGCCTCGCCCAGCGCAATCTCCAGCGCGCGGAGGATGCGTTCGCGGTTGCAGAGATCGGTGGTGTTGTGCTGCGCGGGATGGCTTTGAACCAGCAGTTCGGCCAGGCTTTCGGTATCCAGCTTTTCCAGTCGGGCGCGCAAGATCGGGTTGACCGGCACCTCCGCCAGACGGTAGCGGCGCAGGATGGCGTCGATGTAGAGCCCGGTGCCGCCGACTATGACTGGCAGGCGCTTGCGCCCGCGGATTTCGTCGATCTTTTGCAGGCAGAGGCGCTGGAAGGCGAACAGGTTGAACTCTTCGCCCGGTTCGGCAATGTCCAGAAGGTGCGCCGGGATATCGCCGTATTCCTCCAGGTCCTTGCCGGTACCGATGTCCATGCCGCGGTAGACCTGCCGGGAATCGGCGGAGATGATTTCGCCATTGAGCTCCCTGCAGAGCGCGACCCCCAGCCGGGTCTTTCCCGAAGCGGTCGGACCCAGCACGACCAGCAGATCAAAACCGTGAGAATTGCCGCAAACCGGAACTTCGTCCGCAACCGGAGGGGTCATGGAAAATCCTTCTGGAGAATCAAACAGTTGTAAGAGGAAATGCTGAAAGGTATGGACTGGCGGGAAGTACTGCTAAAAAACAAGGCACTGTCAATATTTTGAACAGTGCCTCGTTTTTATAATGGTGGAGATGAGGGGATTCGAACCCCTGACCTCCTACATGCGAAGCAGGCGCTCTCCCAGCTGAGCCACACCCCCAAATTGTCAGACCGTTTTATAGGGCTTTCTCCGCGTGATGTCAAGATCGTTTGCGGGGGAACCGAGGATCTACGGGTGGTAGATCTTCAGCAGCGCGTCCGCCATGTCGGCCGGCGAATGCGCCACGCTGACGCCGCATTCCTCCAGTACCGCGATCTTCTCTGCGGCGGTGCCCTTGCCGCCCGCGATGATGGCGCCGGCATGGCCCATCCGCTTGCCGGGCGGGGCGGTTACGCCGGCGATGAAGGCCGCCACCGGTTTGGTCATGTTGTCGCGGATGAAACGCGCCGCCTCTTCTTCCGCCGTGCCGCCGATCTCGCCGATCATCAGCACCGCTTCAGTGGCCGGATCCGCCTCAAACAGTTTCAGCGCGTCGATAAAGCCGGTGCCGTTGACCGGATCACCGCCCATTCCAAGGCAGGTGGACTGTCCCAGCCCCCGGTTGCTGAGCTGCCAGACGCCCTCGTAGTTCAGCGTGCCACTGCGGGAGATGACGCCCACCGGCCCCGGTTTGTAGATATAGCCGGGCAGGATGCCGATCTTGCATTCGTTGGGCGTAATGATTCCCGGGCAGTTGGGCCCGATAAGACGGGTCTTTTTGCCTTCCATGTAGCGTTTGACCTTCACCATGTCGAGGACCGGAATTCCCTCGGTAATGCAGACGACCAGCGGCACTTCCGCTTCCACTGCTTCCATGATGGCATCGGCGGCAAAGGCCGGCGGTACGTAGATGACCGAGGCGTTGGCGCCGGTTTCGCGCACCGCGTCGGCGACGGTATCGAAAACCGGAATTCCCTCTACTGAAGTCCCCGCCTTGCCGGGCGTGACGCCCGCCACCATCTGTGTGCCGTAGTCACGGCAGGCCAGCGTGTGGAACATGCCGTGCGCTCCGGTAATCCCCTGGGTGACAACCCGTGTGTTTTTATCGACCAAAATGCTCATTGTGCGCCTCCCACCGCCCGCACAATGGCCTGGGCCGCTTCGTCCATGCCACTGGCAGCGATAATATTCAAACCGCTCTCTTTCAACAGTTTCTTGCCGGCCTCCACGTTGGTGCCCTCCAGCCGCACCACCAGAGGAATTGTCAGCTGAATTTCATGCACCGCATCAATAATGCCGGCGGCGATGACATCGCATTTCATGATGCCGCCAAAAATGTTGACCAGTATTCCCTTGACCTTGGGATCCATCAGGATGATGCGGAAGGCCGCCGCAACCTTTTCCCGGGAAGCGCCTCCGCCCACATCCAGGAAGTTGGCGGGGGATCCGCCCGCAAGCTGAATAATGTCCATCGTGGCCATGGCCAGTCCGGCGCCGTTCACCATGCAGCCGATGTTGCCGTCCAGCGCGATGTAGGGCAGGTCGTATTCGCTGGCCTCGATTTCGCTTTCGGGCTCTTCGTCAAAGTCGCGCAGCGCGCGGATATCGGGATGGCGGAAGAGGGCGTTGTCGTCAAAGTTGAGTTTGGCGTCCAGTGCCAGAAGATGATTTTCTCCGGTGACCACCAGGGGATTGATCTCCGCAAGCGAGCAGTCCTTGGCGATGAACAGCTTGTAGAGGTTCTGGAACAGCCGTACCGCTTCACCGGTGAGCTTGCCCCTGAGATCCAGCTTTATCGCCATGCGCCGTGCCTGAAAGGCCGTAAGCCCCGTCAGCGGATCGATAGCTTCACGAAAGATCTTTTCCGGAGATTTTGCCGCCACCTCTTCGATATCCATGCCGCCTGCGGCCGAAGCCATCAGCGTCACCCGGGAAGTGGCGCGGTCCAGCAGCATGCCCACGTAGAGCTCGCGCGCAATGGCACAGCCTTCCTCAACGTAGAGGCGTTTCACCGTTTTGCCTTCCGGACCGGTCTGGTGGGTGACCAGCTGCGAGTTCAGCATCCGCCGCGCCGCGTGTTTGACTTCATCAAGCGTTTTTACTACCTTGACGCCGCCGCCCTTGCCGCGTCCGCCGGCATGGATCTGGGCCTTCACCACGTAGGGGCCGTCACCCAGCGCGCAGGCCGCCGCGCGTGCCTCTCCCGAATGACGCGCCAAAGTTCCGCGTGGCACCGGTATGCCAAATTCCTGAAAAATCTTTTTGGCCTGATATTCATGAATCTTCATGGTTTACAAGTCTCCTCCTTTGGGAAAACGTTGGGGAAAAGTTAAAAATGTCTTTTACCGGGTTTTGCGCCGTGTCTGGAGAAAGGCGTCGCGGCATTCCCTGCAGCAGAAGCGGTACTCACGCCCGTCTATCACCGCATGAACGGCTTCGCTTTCAAGAAAGTAGGTGCCGCACTGCGGATCCTTTATCAGATGCTCATCTTTGACATCGACAGAGGATGAAGTTTTGATGCTCCGGTTCAACAGCCGGACCGTAGTCAGAAACTGCCATACAAAGCGGCCGAGGCGAAAGAAGACATAGAAGATTAACAACCACAAAAGCAGACGTACAATCATCAAAGGATCACCATTCCTCGGTTAAAAGCCGCCACGCGCCCGGCGTGGAGCGTTCGGGCAGTTCCTCCCACAGTTGCCGTGTGGTTTTGCCGAGACGGGGATGCCGCCAATCCGGGGCCACCTCCAGAAGCGGCGCCAATACAAAGGCGCGTTCATGCAGGCGCGGATGGGGCAGGGTCAGCCGCGCGGTTTCGGCCAGCAACTCATCGTAGGCCAGAATGTCAATATCCAATGTGCGCGCTCCCCAGCGTTCGCGCCGCTCCCGCCCGAAAAGCGCCTCGATGCGTTGACAGGTGTCCAGCAGTTCCAGTGGTGTGAGCACGGTTTCCGCCGCCAGCGCCGCGTTGAGGTAGGGCGGCTGTCCGGCTGGTCCGCCAACTGGCGCGGTCTCGAACAGATGGGAACGCCGCAGGATGATTATGCCGCGACGCTCCAGAGCGGCGCAGGCGCCCTTGAGGATGTCTTTCCGCGCTCCCAGATTGGAACCCAGCGCCAGCAGCAGGGCGTGCATCGGTCGTTTGCCTTTCGGTTTTTCAGTAATGGGTTTCGCGCCGCTTCCCTTACAAGGATA
>JAFPZV010000029.1 GCA_017417085.1 Deltaproteobacteria bacterium
ACTCCTGAGCTACGTGGATCGCAAGCGCCTGCACAAGGATTATACGCTGACGCGAAAACCAACGGCCGGCTTCCCCCAAAAAGAGTCAAGCAAGCGGAATCGTTGAAAATGTTGGTCCCCTCCTTGAGGGGGCTCCCGGCGCAAGCCGGGTGGGGGAGTTGAAAAACGGCAAAGCGACTCCCTCCGGCCCTTCGGGCCACCTCCCTCAAAGAGGGAGGCTTGAAAAACGGGGAGATAACCTCTGGAGGAAAAATCATGGCCAACGCACTGACATCCGAAGAACGCAAAATCCTGCTGGGTATTGCGCGCAACGTCATCGAAACCTATGTCCGCAGCGGCAAAATCCCGCTGGAAAAACGCGACGAGGCGGCACTCAACGTCCAGCAGGGCTGCTTTGTCACCATCCACCGCCAGGGGCGGCTGCGCGGCTGCATCGGCGTCTTCACCTCACGCATGCCGCTCTGGAAGCAGGTGACGGAAATGGCCATCGCCGCTTCCACCCGCGATCCGCGCTTTCCCGCCATGACGGAGGAGGAGCTTGCGGACTTTTCGCTGGAAATCTCGGTGCTCTCGCCGCTGGTAAAAACCGCCGATCCGCACAGTGTTGTGGTCGGCACCCACGGCATCTATCTGGAAAACGGCCTGCGGCGCGGCGTGCTGCTGCCGCAGGTTGCCACCGAATACGGCTGGGATCGTGAAACTTTTCTGAAGCAAACCTGCCGCAAGGCAGGACTTCCGACCGATGCCTGGCAAAAGCCCGAAACCACGATCTACCTGTTTACCGCGGAAGTCTTTGGGGAAGCCTGAATACGTGGGAAAAACAACCTTGTGGGAAAAGCAATGAAAACGTTTGATGACCTTCTGCAACAAACCCGTTTTGATCGAGACGATCTCAAACGCCTGCTGAACGCGCGCGAAACAGAAGCGGAGAAGCTGCGTCAGCGCGCGTTGGCGGTAAAGTTCGCATATCTGGACAACCACGTGCATCTGCGCGGGCTGGTGGAGCTGAGCAACATCTGCCGCAAGGACTGCCTCTACTGCGGTTTGCGCCGTTCCAACACCGCCGTTGCGCGTTACACCGTCAGCGACGAGGAAGTGCTGGACTGCGCCCGCCTGGCGATGAAGCTGGGCTACGGTTCGATGGCCATCCAGTGCGGAGAACGCTCCGACCGCGCCTTTACCGACCGCGTTACCCGGCTTGTCCGGGAGATCAAGCGCCTTTCGGACAACAGTATCGGCATCACGCTTTCCTGCGGCGAACAGAGCGAGGAGGTCTACCGGGAATGGTTCGAGGCTGGAGCCCACCGCTACCTGCTGCGCATCGAGTCTTCCGACAAGAGCCTCTACGAAAAAATCCATCCCCAGGATGAAACCCATAACTTCGAGCGGCGTCTCGCCTGCATCGACAGCCTGCTGAAAACCGGTTACCAGACCGGAACTGGCGTCATGGTGGGCCTGCCCTTCCAGACACTGGATCACCTGGTACACGATCTGCTCTTCTTCCAGGAAAAGGATGTGGCGATGGTGGGGCTGGGTCCCTTCCTTCCCCATCCCGACACCCCGCTCTGGGCTTTCCGGGAACAGATTCCTTCCCCTGAGGAGCGGATGCGGCTGACGCTGAACATGATATCCACGCTGCGCCTGATGATGCCGGAGATCAACATGGTGGCCGCCACCGCGACCCAGACGCTCGATCCACAGGGACGTGAAAAGGCAATCGAGGCCGGCGCCAACGTCATCATGCCCAACCTGACTCCGCAGCAGTACCGCGAAGAGTACCTCATCTATCCCGACAAGGCCTGCGTCGGCGACCGGCCGGAACAGTGCCGCGGCTGTCTGGAACTGCGCATGAAGTCGATCGGCCACGAAATCCTCTACAACGCCTGGGGCGATTCCGTGGCCTTCACCAAACGCGCAGTCAGACAGGACGCCTGAGTTCTTTTCATACCGGCGACACGAATCATGGGATGCGATCCGTATGGAATTCAGAGAGCTGTTTGCGGACGAAGAAGAGAAAATCCGGGAGATGTCCCAAATGGCCAGCGCCATCGTCAAGGAGCACTACGATCCGATAATCGGCCCCGGGCAAAACGACTACATGATACGGAAGTTCCAGTCGGTGGAAGCGATACGGGAGCAGCTGGCGCAGGGGTACCGCTATTTCTTTGTCACAAGGGAAGGCAAAAATATTGGCTTCATGGCCTTCTACCCCAGAGGCAACGCCATGTACCTGAGCAAGTTTTACCTGTACAGGCAGGAACGCGGGAAAGGCTTTTCCCGGAAGATGATGGCCCATGTCGCCCAGGAGGCGCGAAAAGCGGGCCTCAAAACCATTGAACTCAACGTCAACAAATACAACAGTGCACGCTCCGCCTACGAAAAGCTGGGTTTCAAGGTGATACGCACGGAAAAAAACGACATCGGCCATGGATTTTTCATGGACGACTACGTGTACAGCCTTGAAGTGTAAGCTTTTTCCCAAACGCCTTCAGCGGCCATTCGCGTTTTTCTGATCCAGCACGATGCCTTCCGCGATGATCCGTATGCTGCGGCGCTGGTTCATGCTGTACTGCCGCAAACGCCGGTAGGCCTCCTTTTCGCTCAGGCCCTCGCGCGCCATCAGCAGACGCTTGGCCTCTTCCACCATCTTGCGCGTTTCCAGTTCCTCCCGGATCACCTGGCTTTCCACAACCAGCCGGAAATTTTCGATAACCACCGCCGCCTGCCCGGCGATGGAACGGATGACCGCCTTTTCGCCCGCCGTAAAAACATGCGGCTGAGAGGTGTAGCAGTTCAACACGCCAATAACCTTGCCCTTGAAGATCAGCGGCACGCTGAGCAGTGAACACAGATTCTCCCGGCGGGCAATATCGGTGCACATATAACGGTCATCAATACGCACATCGGCGACGGCGATCTCCTGACAGTCCTTCGCCACCCGCCCGGCAATACCGCTGCCCAGGGGAATGTTGGGCTTTTTCAGATAGTCTTCGCTGATCGACTGCGTCGCCTTCACCACCAGCTCACCCTTCTGTTCGTCCTGAAGCAACAACGAACAGATCTTGGAACGCAGCAGCTCCGCGGTGACGGTGACGATGAATTTGAGCACATCATCCAGATAGAGATCGGAGGTAATGGCCTCGCTGATCCGGGAAAGCGCCTCCAAAAGCC
>JAFPZV010000030.1 GCA_017417085.1 Deltaproteobacteria bacterium
CTTGCTGCGCCGAAGAGCATTCATCCGCATACAAAGTTCAAAGCGGAAGCCTATATTCTGACCAAGGAAGAAGGTGGTCGTCATACGCCGTTCTTCAATGGTTATCGTCCGCAGTTCTATTTCCGTACGACGGACGTGAAGGGCGTTGTGGATCTGCCGGAAGGCGTTGAGATGGTGATGCCTGGCGACAACGTAAGCATGACGATTACGTTGATCACGCCTATCGCAATGGACAAGGAACTTCGTTTCGCCATTCGTGAAGGCGGACGTACGGTAGGCGCCGGTGTTGTTGCCGAGATTATTGAGTAATTGAAGAGTATTAAAGCAAGCGGTTATATTACATAAAGGCGAAGATGTATGCGGGATATCGTTATCTTGGCTTGCTCTGAATGCAAGCAGCGGAATTATACGACGACCAAAAACAAAAAGACGACTCCTGACAAATTGTCGTTTAGCAAGTATTGCCGGTTTTGCAGGAAACATTCGGTACATAAAGAAACCAAGTAGGACGTCGGTAAAAAGTTTTTGAGAGTATTTTGAAAATTTATATGTTTTTTTGTGCAGGCCAATAGCTCAATTGGTAGAGCACCGGTCTCCAAAACCGGGGGCTGGGGGTTCGAGCCCCTCTTGGCCTGCCATTTTTTTTGGTTGAAACATGAGTCAGGGCGTATCAAGAAAAGCGTTAGACTTTATCGGCGATGTTAAAGCTGAGCTGAAAAAAGTTACGTGGCCAAGCAGAAAAGAAACGTTTGCTTCCACGCAGGTCGTGATTATTTTTGTCTTGCTTATTGCCCTTTTTTTATGGGGAGTTGATTGCTTGTTATCGGCTGCGATTCAGCTGTTTTTGTAATGCAGGGAAGGTTCTGTTATGAGGTGGTACGGTGTTCATACCTACTCCGGATTTGAAAACAGAGTCAAACGTACTTTGGAAGAGCGCATTCGCTCTTTGGGAGTGAAGGATCTGTTTGGAGATATCCTGATTCCATCAGAGACAGTTGTTGAGTTGAAAAAAGGAGAACGGAAGACCTCGACGAGGAAGTTTTTTCCTGGATATATACTGGTACAGATGGAGCTGAACAACGAGACGTGGCATATCGTCAACAGCATTCCAAAGGTTACTGGTTTTGTGGGTGGTGATGGCGGTGTTCAGCCTACTCCCATGACAGAGGAAGAAGTTCAGAGAATAACATCCCGCATGGCGGAAGGTGTGGAAAAGCCCAAACCAAAAGTGGAATTTGAAGTTGGTGAGGCGGTGCGGGTCATTGATGGTCCGTTTGTAAATTTTACCGGTCAGATTGAGGATGTGAAACCCGAAAAAGGCAAGCTGAAAGTTATGGTGAGCATTTTTGGCAGGGTATCTCCGGTAGAATTGGAATTTATTCAGGTTGAAAAGATCAATTGATGTAGTGGGTCGGGTGTTCGAATAGGGCAAGGAGCAAGAAAATGGCCAAGAAGATAGTCGGGTTGGTTAAGTTGCAGATTCCGGCGGGAAAAGCCAATCCATCGCCTCCGGTGGGGCCTGCATTGGGCCAGCACGGGGTTAATATCATGGAGTTTTGCAAGGCGTTTAATGCCAAAACCCAGGGCGAAGAGGGCATGATTATCCCTGTGGTAATTACGGTGTATGCCGACAGGTCGTTCACTTTTATCACCAAGACGCCTCCTGCGGCGGTTCTGCTGTTGAAAGCGGCAAAAATTGAAAAAGGCTCGGGTACTCCCAACCGTACCAAGGTTGGAAAGGTGACGAAAGCTCAGGTTGAAGAGATAGCCAAGCTCAAGATGCCTGACCTTAATGCTGTCGATATCGACGGGGCCATGCGTATTATTTCCGGAACCGCAAGAAGCATGGGATTGGTAATCGAATAAAATAGAGAGCAATTTGGGGTGAAAAATGCTTAAGTCCAAGAAGCATAAAGAAGCAAAAGCCAAAGTTGACAGGAGCGTCTTTTATCCAATGGAAGAGGCGATCAATCTTGTCAAGGATGCGGCATATGCCAAGTTTGATGAAACAGTTGAGTTAAGTGTGCGGCTCGGTATCGATCCGCGCAAGGCGGATCAGGCGGTTCGTGGTGCGGTTGTGTTGCCCAACGGTTTGGGCAAACAGGTGCGGGTTCTGGTGTTTGCCAAAGGTGAAAAGGCTCAGGAAGCGACCGAGGCAGGAGCGGATTATGTTGGAGCCGATGACCTGGTCGAGAAGATCAAGGCAGGATGGTTTGAGTTTGATGCCGCCATTGCTACTCCCGATATGATGGGAGTGGTGGGAAAAATCGGAAAGCTGCTGGGACCGCGTGGCTTGATGCCCAATCCCAAGGTCGGAACGGTAACGCCTGATATCGGTCGGGCTGTCAAGGAAGCCAAGTCCGGTAAGGTTGAATATCGTGCCGAGAAAAATGGTATTATCCATAGCCCGGTAGGAAAAGTTTCCTTTTCTCCGGACAGTTTGCGGGAAAATATCCTGACGCTTTTGGAAGCTTTGGTAAAGGCCAAGCCGTCGACATCCAAAGGTACCTATATGAAGAAGATTTTTATCTGCAGCACCATGGGTCCCGGTATTCCGGTAGATGTTTTGGCTGTTCAGGCATTGCTTAAATAAAAATCGGGCGGTTGTTTGAAAAAATAAGAAATCTAGTCAAAGAAAGCCGGGATATCTCCATGATATTTAAAAATTCCCCCCGGCCGAGACTTTATGTGGATGTAGGAGAGAAGAAATGCTTGCATTCCTCCAGAAAAGGGCAGCTTTGACTAAAGGCGAATACGTTATTCGCAAAAAAACACAGAAAGGAGGGCAGGCATGAACAAAGACAGGAAACAGGAAGTCATCCAGGATTTTGGCAAGAAATTCGAGAATGCGAATTCGGTTTTTGTTGTCGATTATCGTGGACTCAAAGTTGAGGAAGTCAATGCTTTGCGTTGCAAGTTGCGCGAAGTTGGCTCGGAGTACCGCGTAGGGAAGAATACGCTCCTGAAACGCGCCATTGAAGGGACGACTGTGGCTCCTTTGATGGATTATCTGGAAGGTCCGACGGCGATTGCCGTTGTGAGAGATGATCCTGTGGCTGCAGCCAAGGTTCTTATCGATTACGGCAAGGACAAGAAAAACTTTGAGTTGAAAGTTGGATGCATTAATGGACGGATTTTTACCGGGGCGGATGTTGAAAGACTTTCCCAGTTGCCGAGCCGCGAGGTGCTGTTGGCCAAGTTGCTGGGAACGTTGAACGCTCCGATAGCCAATTTTGTTGGAGTATTGGCAGCGCTTCCGGCATCTTTGGTGCGTGCATTGGCTGCGATTCAAAGTAAAAAAAGCGAAAACTAAATTATTGAAATTTCAATAAATATATTCATGGAGAGACACAAATGGCCGATATTACGAAAGAACAAGTTGTTGAATTTATTGAAAACATGACGGTTATCGAACTGGCGGATTTCGTCAAGGAGCTTGAGGAGAAATTTGGCGTATCCGCAGCTGCACCGGTTGCCGCAGTTGCCGCTGCCGCTGCTCCTGCTGCCGCAGCCCCGGTGGAAGAGAAGGATGATTTTGATGTTGTCCTCAAGGCTGCTGGCGACAAGAAGATTAACGTCATCAAGGTCGTTCGTGCGGTTACCGGTCTTGGCCTGAAGGAAGCCAAGGATCTGGTTGATGGCGCCCCCCAGACGGTAAAAGAAGCAATGCCGAAAGCCGAAGCGGAAGAGCTGAAGAAACAACTTGAAGAAGCCGGTGCTACGGTTGAGCTTAAGTAGTTTTTTTCATACAAGCCATATTGGTAGCCAAGGTCGCCTCAAGGCGGCCTTGGCTATTCTGTTTTTTTTGTTTCCCTGTGTAAGGAGAAGAAATGGCTTATTCGATTGTGAATGACCAATTGTTTCGAAAATATTTTTCCCGCCCACAAAATATTATTGACATTCCCAATCTGATTGATATTCAAAAAAATTCCTATAAACATTTTTTACAGTCTGATGTTCCTCCTTCAGAACGAAAGGTTGTTGGTCTGGAGGCAGTCTTTCGGTCAGTATTTCCCATTACAGATTTTAATGAAACATGCTCATTGGAATATGTTTCATATTCCCTGGGACCTCCCAAATATGATGTGGCCGAATGTCATCAGCGGGGAATGACATATGCTTCTCCTATGCGGGTCAAGGTACGTTTGGTTTCCTGGGATGTGGAAAGTGAAACCGGAGTACAGTCGATTCGCGACATCAAGGAACAGGAAGTGTATTTTGGCGAATTGCCATTGATGACTGAAAATGGAACATTTGTTATCAATGGTACGGAGAGGGTTATTGTTAGCCAGTTGCACCGTTCGCCAGGTGTCTTCTTCGATAATGACAAGGGAAAAACGCATTCCAGCGGGAAAATTTTGTTTAATGCCCGCATTATTCCATACAGAGGTTCATGGCTTGATTTTGATTTTGATCATAAAGATATTCTTTATGTTCGAATTGATAGACGTCGAAAAATTCTGGCTACAGTGCTTCTTAAAGCATTGGGCTATACGACGGAAGAACTGCTCAATTACTATTATAAAACTGAAGAAATTTTTATCAATGCCGATGGTTATCTCAAAAAAATCGATCCTGCACTGTTGGCATTGCAGCGAGCCAAAACGGATATCGTTACCTCCGATGGTGAAGTGCTGGTTAAAGCCGGCCGCAAGTTTACCCATTCCGCCATTCGCAAACTGGAGGCTCGGGGGATTGAAACCATTGCTGTTGAGATGGAGGATTTGGTTGGGCGCATTGCATCTTCGGACGTCGTAGATGAAACGACCGGCGAGATTTTGCTGGAGTGCAATGAAGAATTGACGGAAGAAAAAGTTTCCAGTCTGAGAGCCCACGGGATTACATCGTTCAAGGTCCTGTTTATTGACAATTTCAATGTGGGATCTTTTTTGCGGGATACCCTGCTGCTGGATCGGGTGGAAACGCCCCAGGATGCCATTGTTGAAATTTATCGCCGGTTGCGGCCGGGTGATCCGACAACGATTAAAAGCGCGACAACAATTTTTGAAAATCTGTTTTTTAATGCGGATCGTTATGATCTTTCTGCTGTTGGCAGAATCAAGCTGAACTATAAACTGGGTTTGAATGTTCCTATTGAAACCACGACGCTGACCAAAGAAGATATTCTGGAAGTGGTGCGCTATCTTATCAATCTGCGCAACGGTGCCAGTGGTTACAGTATTGACGATATCGATCATTTGGGCAACCGGCGGGTCCGGGCAGTGGGCGAGCTGCTGGAAAATCAGTATCGTGTCGGTTTGGTGCGTATGGAGCGGGCGATTAAGGAACGCATGACCATTTCCGAAGTTGACAGCCTGATGCCGCACGATCTGATCAATTCCAAGCCGGCCTCGGCGGTGGTCAAGGAATTTTTTGGTTCTTCACAGCTGTCGCAGTTTATGGATCAAACCAATCCACTTTCGGAGGTGACGCATAAACGCCGCTTGTCGGCTCTGGGGCCGGGCGGTTTGACGCGCGAACGGGCCGGATTTGAAGTGCGTGACGTGCATCCCACCCACTATGGCCGGGTGTGCCCGATTGAAACCCCTGAGGGACCCAATATCGGTCTTATCGCCTCGCTTTCCACCTATGCCCGGATCAACGAGTATGGCTTTGTGGAAACGCCGTATCGCTTGGTGCGTGAAGGACGTGTGACGGATGAGATCCGGTATTTTTCCGCCCTTGAAGAGGAAGGCCATGCGATAGCGCAGGCCAATGCCGAATTGACTCCGGATGGGCATTTTGCCAGCGAGTTCGTCAATGCCCGTAAGAATGGCGAGTTCATGCTGGTGATGCGTGAGCAGATCGAATTGATGGATGTTTCTCCCAAACAGCTGGTGTCGGTGGCGGCATCGCTTATTCCGTTTCTGGAAAACGACGACGCCAACCGTGCGCTCATGGGCTCCAACATGCAGCGTCAGGCGGTGCCTTTGCTGCGGAGCGACGCGCCTCTGGTGGGAACCGGCATGGAGCGGATCGTGGCGCATGATTCCGGTGCGGCAGTGGTGTGCCGCCATGACGGTGTGGTGGAAAGCGTTGATTCCTCGCGGATTGTGGTTCGGCTCGATGACGAAGAAGAGATGGATGAAAATGGAACCGGGGTCGATGTCTATCGCCTTATCAAGTTTACCCGTTCCAATCAGAATACCTGCCTGAATCAGAAGCCGATAGTTCGTACTGGCCAGCGGGTCAAAGCCGGACAGATTATTGCCGATGGCCCTTCCACCCAGTGGGGGGAACTGGCTCTGGGGCAAAATGTGCTGGTGGCTTTCATGCCGTGGGGTGGGTACAACTTCGAAGACTCCATCCTGATTTCCGAGAAACTTGTCAAGGAAGATCGCTATACATCCATCCATATAGAGGAGTTTGAATGTATTGCCCGGGATACCAAGCTGGGCCCGGAAGAGATTACCAGCGATATACCGAATCTCGGCGAAGATGCGCTGCGCTATCTGGATGAGAGCGGCATCATCCAGATTGGTGCCGAGGTCAAGCCTGGCGACATTCTGGTGGGGAAAATTACGCCCAAGGGTGAAACCCAGCTCTCTCCGGAAGAAAAGCTGCTGCGGGCAATTTTCGGTGAAAAGGCCGGAGATGTCCGCGACACATCGTTGCGGGTTCCGCCGGGAGTTGAGGGCGTGGTGATCTCGGCCCGGGTTTTTTCCCGCAAGGGGGCGACCAAGGACAAACGCGCCGAGGAGATCGAAAAGGCGGATGTGGAATATCTGCGCCGTGATGGGGAAGACGAGATCCGTATTGTTTGCAATGCGGCGCGCAAAAGGCTGCAGCCTCTGCTGGTAGGCAAGACGGTTGCGGTTTCGTTAACCGATTCTCACAATGCCGTGCTTTTGGAGCAGGGCAAGGTGATTACAGATGAAGCCCTCCTGAAAGTTCCCTTCAAGCGTTGGCAGGATATTTCACTGGTCGACTGCCCGGAAGTGGAGGAGATCGCCGGACAGATTGTCGGTCAGTTTGTCAAGCGCGAAACGATGATCCGGGAACGGACCGAGGATAAGATAGAGAAACTCAAAAGCGGCGATGATCTTCTGCCCGGTGTGATCAAGATGGTCAAGGTGCATGTTGCCATCAAGAGGAAGCTGTCGGTGGGAGACAAGATGTCCGGTCGTCATGGCAACAAGGGCGTACTTTCCAGAATTTTGCCGGAAGAGGATATGCCCTACATGGAAGATGGCACGCCGATCGAACTTGTTCTCAATCCTCTGGGGGTGCCTTCGCGCATGAATGTTGGCCAGATTTTGGAGACCTATCTTGGTCTGGCGTCCCGGGGACTGGGCCAGCAGATTCAGGCGCTGCTTGACGCGCATGCCCAGGCTCAGGAACTGCGAGGCAAGATTAAAGAGCTCTATGATCAGAACGCGGAAATCAATGCCCGTGTGGATGAACTGTCTGATGCGGAGATTGATGCCCTGGCGATTCGTTTGAGCCGCGGCGTTCCAATGGCGACGCCGGTTTTTGAAGGTGTGACCGAGGCGCAGATCAAGGAAGAGATTGCCCGCCTGAACATGCCTGTCAGCGGGCAGATGACGTTGTATGACGGCCGTACAGGAATACCGTTCCGGGAAAAGGTAACGGTTGGCATCATGTACATTTTGAAACTGCATCATCTGGTGGACGAGAAGATTCATGCGCGCAGCATTGGCCCCTACAGTCTGGTAACGCAGCAGCCCCTGGGCGGCAAAGCCCAGTTTGGCGGACAGCGTCTGGGCGAGATGGAGGTCTGGGCAATGGAAGCCTATGGAGCGGCTCATGCCCTGCAGGAGTTTTTGACGGTCAAGTCGGATGACGTGGCGGGCCGTACCCGCATGTATGAATCCATTGTAAAGGGGAAGCATGTCTTGGAAGCCGGGTTGCCGGAATCGTTCAACGTTTTGATCAAGGAGCTGCAATCTTTGTGTCTGGAAGTCGAGTTGCTTGATGAAGAAATAGACGAAAAGAGCGACCTCGTTTGAGAACGGGAGAAGGAACAGTGGAAGACATCTACAGTCTTGATCAGCAGTCCAAGGATATATTGAATTTCAATGCCATTCGTCTCTCCCTGGCATCCCCCGAAAAAATCAGGGAGCGTTCCTTTGGAGAGGTGAAAAAACCTGAAACCATCAATTACCGGACCTTCAAACCGGAACGGGATGGTTTGTTTTGCGCCAAAATCTTTGGTCCGACCAAGGATTACGAGTGCAACTGCGGAAAATACAAAAGGATGAAGCATCGCGGCATCGTCTGCGAGAAGTGCGGTGTGGAAGTCATCCCCAGCAAGGTGCGCCGCGAACGTTTGGGACATATCAATTTGGCCTGTCCGGTAGCGCATATCTGGTTTCTCAAATCGTTGCCCTCGCGTATTGCCACCTTGCTCGATCTGACCCTGAAAGAACTGGAGAAGATCCTTTACTTTGAAAGCTATGTGGTGATTGACAAGGGCACGGTACCGGGACTGGAGAACAATCAGGTTATCAGCAATGACAAGTACGAAGATCTGATGTCCCGCTATGCCGGCCAGTTTACCGTGGGAATGGGCGCCGAAGGTATCCGGGATCTGCTGGCCGGGCTTGATTTGAACCAGCTGGCGCAGTCTCTGCGGCAGGAGATGGTGGAAGCCAACAGTGATGCCAAACGCAAGAAAATGGCCAAAAGGCTCAAGGTGGTCAAGGCCTTCCAGGAAAGCGGCAACAATCCGGAGTGGATGATTCTGGAGACCATTCCGGTTCTGCCGCCGGAACTGCGTCCCTTGGTGCCGCTGGACGGTGGCCGTTTTGCCACATCGGATCTGAACGATCTGTATCGGCGCGTCATTAACCGCAACAATCGTCTCAAACGCCTGTTGGAGCTTAAGGCGCCCGATGTCATTGTCCGCAACGAGAAACGCATGCTGCAGGAATCGGTGGATGCGTTGTTCGACAACGGCCGTCGGGGACGCGCCATTACCGGTTCCAACAAGCGTCCTCTGAAATCGCTGTCGGATATGCTGAAAGGCAAGGGCGGACGATTCCGTCAGAACCTGCTGGGGAAACGCGTCGACTACTCCAGCCGTTCGGTTATCGTTGTCGGTCCGGAGCTCAAACTGCATCAGTGCGGTCTTCCCAAGAAGATGGCACTGGAGCTGTTCAAGCCGTTCATCTATCACAAGCTGATTGAACAGGGACATTGCGCCACCATCAAGAGCGCCAAAAAGATGGTGGAGAAGGAAAAAACGGAGGTTTGGGATGTCCTGGAGGAAGTGATTCGTGAACATCCCGTCATGCTCAACCGTGCTCCGACGCTTCATCGTTTGGGGATCCAGGCCTTTGAACCGGTGCTTATAGAGGGCAAGGCGATTCAGCTGCATCCACTGGTTTGTACCGCCTTCAATGCCGACTTCGACGGCGACCAGATGGCAGTGCATCTGCCGCTTTCGATTGAAAGCCAGATAGAGGCACGGGTATTGATGATGTCGACCAACAACATCCTTTCCCCGGCCAATGGCAAACCCATCATTGTGCCTTCCCAGGATATGGTTCTGGGCCTGTACTACCTGACTCGCGAACGGCCCTTCGCCAAGGGCGAGGGTAAGATCCTCTCGTCCCCCGAGGAGCTGCAGATTGCCTATGATGCGGGAGAACTGGATCTGCAGGCCAGGGTTAAGGTGCGGATGGCTCCAACTTCCGCTGGAAAGCCTGTTCTCATCGAGACAACGGTGGGAAGGGTTTTGCTGTGGGAGCTCATTCCGCATACCATTCCCTTTGAGCATCTCAACCGGGTGATCGGCAAGAAGGAAGTTGCGGAGCTCATCGATATGAGTTTCCGGCTTTCCGGAGGCAAGGAAACGGTCATTTTGGCCGACCGTCTCAAGGAAACCGGTTTCCGGTATTCCACGATGGCGGGTATTTCCATCTGCCTTGATGACATGGTGATTCCTGAAAACAAGTCGGAATTTATTGAAAAGGCCGAGGAAAAGGTGCGCCAGATCCAGCGGCAGTATACCGAAGGCCTGATTACCGACGGTGAACGGTACAACAAGGTTATCGATATTTGGGCGAAATGTACCGATGAAGTGGCCAACACCATGTTGTCAAATCTTGCAGAAGAGACGGTGGTGTCGCCCGAGGGTGTGGAAGTCAAGACACCTTCCTTCAATTCCATCCATATGATGGCGGATTCCGGAGCGCGCGGCAGCGCCCAGCAGATTCGTCAGTTGGCAGGCATGCGCGGTCTGATGGCCAAGCCTTCGGGTGAAATCATCGAAACGCCTATCACCGCCAATTTCCGGGAAGGCCTGACCGTTTTGCAGTATTTCATTTCAACGCATGGCGCGCGCAAGGGCTTGGCGGATACGGCGCTGAAGACCGCCAATTCCGGCTACCTGACCCGGCGTCTGGTGGATGTTGCTCAGGATGCGATCATTACCGAGCAGGATTGTCATACGCTGAACGGCATTGTCATTTCATCCCTGACCGAAGGCGGAGAGATTATCCAGCCCTTGGGCGAACGCATTCTGGGCCGTACCGCCCTGGAAGACATTCTTGATCCGGTGACCGGAGAAGTGTTGCTGGAAGCTAATCGGGAGATCGACGAAAACGCGGTCAAGCGTATTGAGGAAGCCGGTATTGACAAGGTCAAGATCCGCTCGGTTTTGACCTGCGAAAGTGAACGGGGAATTTGCGCCTGTTGCTACGGTCGTGATTTGGCCCGCGGCCATATGGTGAACCTGGGCGAAGCGGTGGGTGTCATTGCCGCGCAGTCTATTGGCGAGCCTGGAACCCAGCTCACCATGAGAACTTTCCATATCGGCGGTACCGCATCAAGCCGTGCGGAGCAGACCTCGCTGGAAGCCCGTTTCGATGGAAATGCCAAATATATCGATTTGAATACGGTGCAGGATCGTCTGGGAAATCACATCGTTATGAACCGTAACGGAAGTATCGCGGTCGTGGATGCCACCGGGCGCGAACGGGAGCGTTATGGAGTCGTCTATGGTGCCAAACTGGGCATTCCTGACGGTGGACCGGTTAAGGCAGGAGATTTGCTGGCAGAGTGGGATCCGTTTTCCTTCCCGATTTTGACGGAAATTCCGGGTATTGTCGATTATGTCGACATCGTTGAGGGTGTGACGATGGAGGAACAGCTTGATGAGGTGACCGGGCTGTCCCGAAAGGTTGTCATCGAGTCGAAGGAACGCGGGGTGGATCGCCGTCCGCAGATTGTGCTCAAGGATGCGGAAGGTCGTCCTCTGAAGCTGTCCAACGGATCTCTGGCCCGGTATATGTTGCCGGTCGGCGCCAATATTGTTGTGGCGGAAGAAAGTGAGGTTGATGCTGGAGCGATATTGGCCAAGATCCCGCGTGAAACGACCAAGACCAAGGATATTACCGGTGGTCTTCCGCGTGTGGCCGAGCTGTTTGAAGCCCGTAAGCCGAAGGAATTTGCCGTGGTTTCGGAAATTGACGGGCAGGTCTCCTTCGGAAAGGACGCCAAGGGCAAACGCAAGGTGGTGGTGACGCCGGAGGCTGGAGATGTGTGCGAATACCTGATTCCCAAAGGCAAGCATATCAGTGTTCATGAGGGGGATCAGGTCAAGGCGGGAGAAGCGCTGGTGGATGGTTCCAGCAATCCGCATGATATCCTGCGGATTCTGGGCAAGAAGGAACTGGCCAAATACCTCGTCGATGAAGTGCAGGAAGTCTATCGGCTGCAGGGCGTCAAGATCAATGACAAGCACATTGAGACCATTGTGCGGCAGATGCTGCGGCGTATCCGGATTACCTCGGTGGGAGGAACGCATTTCCTGCTGGATGATCAGGTGGAACGGGCGGATTTTGAACGGGAAAACCGGCGGGCCGAGGCAGAAGGACGTCAGCCTGCCACCGGTGAGGCACTTATGCTGGGTATTACCAAAGTGGCCCTGTCGACAGAATCGTTTATTTCCGCCGCATCGTTCCAGGAAACAACCAAGGTGCTTACCCAGGCTGCCATTGAGGGGCGGGTGGACTATCTTCGTGGATTGAAGGAAAATGTTATTATGGGACGGCTTATCCCTGCGGGGACAGGCGTCTCCAAGTATCGGGCGGTGCAGCTGCTTATTGAGGAGGAGGAAATGCCGCCGGAAGAGACAGTTGCCAAGGAGGACGATTTGGATGAAGGGGATTCGCCGGAATAATGGCGAAAAGGCCTTCGGGAAAATATTCTTGACAAAGTATTGTATGGGTCGATACACTTCGCAGGTTTCCCTTATTACCGGATGAAAGGGAAGAACCATAGGAAAAGGAACAAGAAATCCAGGGAGCAAAAGATTATGCCGACAATTAGTCAATTGATTCGCAAGGGACGCCAGTGCAAGGAAAGAAAATCGGCGGCCCCGGCGCTGAAAAACAATCCGCAGAAGCGGGGGGTATGTACCCGTGTCTACACGTCCACCCCCAAAAAACCGAATTCCGCCCTGCGTAAGGTTGCCAGGGTGAGGTTAACGAACGGGATGGTTGTGACATCGTATATTCCCGGAGTGGGTCATAATTTGCAGGAGCACTCGGTCGTGTTGATCCGTGGTGGTCGTGTGAAAGACCTTCCAGGTGTTCGTTATCATATCATCAGAGGAACTTTGGATTTGGCGGGTGTTAAGGATAGGATGCAGGGGCGTTCCAAGTATGGCGCCAAGCGTCCCAAGTAATGTGATTGGAGTAAGGTTATGCCAAGAAGAAGAGTTGTCGCGAAACGGGAGATCCTTCCGGATACCAAATACGGAGATCTCATTATTGCGAAATTTATCAACGTTATCATGTATGGCGGTAAAAAGAGCGTGGCCGAGCGGATCGTCTATGGCGCTCTGGATGTGATTGCGGAACGGACCAAGCAGGATGCGTTGGAGGTTTTTCGCAAGGCGATGGAAAATGTTCGTCCCCTGGTCGAGGTAAAATCTCGTCGTGTGGGTGGTTCGACCTATCAGGTTCCGGTGGAAATCCGGGCGGATCGCCGTAACGCTTTGGCCATCCGGTGGATCATGTCTTATGCCAGAGGGCGGAGCGAAAAGAGCATGGAAGAGAAATTGGCGGCAGAGTTGTTGGATGCGTTCAACAACCGTGGCGCTTCGGTGAAAAAACGGGATGATACGCACCGCATGGCCGAAGCCAACAAGGCATTCTCTCATTATCGTTGGTAATTTCCATGTCTCGAACTGTCCCTCAGGAAAAAACGCGCAATATTGGCATCATGGCCCATATTGACGCTGGCAAGACGACGACCACGGAACGTATCCTCTACTATACGGGTGTGTCTCACCGGATGGGCGAGGTGCATGATGGTTCCGCGGTCATGGATTGGATGGTGCAAGAACAGGAACGGGGCATTACCATCACATCGGCAGCAACGACCTGTTTTTGGAGGGATCATCGCATCAACATCATTGATACCCCGGGGCATGTTGATTTTACTGTCGAGGTGGAGCGTGCGCTGCGGGTTCTTGATGGAGCGGTAGCGGTTTTTTGCGCGGTAGGCGGTGTTGAACCGCAGTCTGAAACTGTTTGGAGACAGGCGGAAAAATATCACATACCGCGTATTGCTTTTATCAATAAAATGGATCGGGTGGGGGCCAATTTCGACCGGGTTGTGGAGATGATTTCCACACGGTTGGGTGCGAATCCTGTGCCCATTCAGCTTCCTATCGGTTCTGAAGACAAGTTTTGCGGCATTGTTGATCTGATAGAGATGCAGGCGGTCATTTGGGATGAGGATTCGCTGGGTGCCAAGTTCCAGCGCTGCGAAATCCCTGAAGACATGGCATCGCTGGCCGCCAAGAGCAGAAGCGCAATGGTTGAGGAACTTGTGTCCCTTGATGATGCGGTAATGGAACGCTATCTCAATGAGGGGGATATCTCTTCTGACGAGATACGGCGTCTTTTGCGGGAAGCAACCATCAACTCGACAGTTGTTCCAGTGCTTTGTGGTTCGGCTTTCAAAAACAAGGGTGTCCAGAATCTGCTTGACGCGGTGGTGGATTATCTTCCTTCTCCCATAGATGTTCCTCCAATTGTTGCGGTTGATGCAGCCAGTGGAGAGGAGATCCGTTTGCCGTCCAATGATGATGGTCCCCTGGCGGCGTTGGTTTTCAAGATTATGACGGATCCGTTTGTGGGGCAGTTGACTTTTTTCCGTGTCTATTCGGGAACGATAGAGTCGGGGACAAGCGCCTTCAACGTCAACAAGTCGAAAAAAGAGCGTTTTGGGCGGCTTCTCAAGATGCATGCCAATAAACGGGAGGAAATTCAGGAAGTCTATTCGGGGGATATCTTTGCTGCTGTAGGAATGAAATATTCGACAACCGGCGATACGCTGTGTGATGAGAAGAGCCAATTCCTTCTGGAGAAAATAGAGTTTCCCGAACCGGTTATTCATATCGCCATGGAACCGAAGACCAAGGCGGATCAGGATCGCCTGGGCGTGGCGCTTGGCAAGCTCGTTCAGGAAGATCCGTCTCTTCGGGTTCGGACGGATGAGGAAACTGGCCAGACGATCTTGTCCGGCATGGGTGAGTTGCATTTGGAGATAGTTGTTGACAGGCTGCAGCGCGAGTTTAATGTCGCTGCGAATGTGGGAGCTCCCCAGGTCGCCTATCGTGAGTCCATTACCGCTTCTACCGAAGTGCAGGGCAAATTTGTCCGGCAATCGGGCGGACGTGGGCAGTATGGTGATTGCTGGCTGCGTTTGGAGCCGCAGGCTGCGGGTGAAGGCTTCCTTTTTGTTGATGAAATCAAGGGCGGGGTTATTCCGAGGGAATATATTCCCGCTATTGAGCAGGGGATCCAGGAGGCCATGAAAAGTGGCCCATTGGCTGGATTTCCGGTTGTGGATGTAAAAGTAAGTTGTTATGATGGTTCGTTTCATGAGGTCGATTCTTCGGAAATGGCCTTTAAGATAGCCGCCTCCATGGGTTTCAAGGAAGGCGCCAAAAAAGCTTCTCCGGTTTTGCTGGAACCGGTAATGGCGGTGGAAGTACTTGTTCCAGAAGAATATATGGGAGATGTGATCGGAGATCTGACGAGCAGAAGAGGAAAGATTGGTGGTTTGGAAAACCGCAGCGGGGGACAGATTATTGATTCTCAAGTGCCGTTGTCCGAAATGTTCGGTTATTCGACAACTTTACGTAATCTGACGCAGGGACGTGGTACGTATTCAATGGTTTTCAGCCATTATGACCAGGTGCCCAAAACAATCGCCGCTGAAATTGTGGCGAAGGGCAAAGTTTGAGTGCCAAGGGGCATTGAAGGAGGAATTGAGCGATGGCGAAGGAAAAGTTTGTAAGGACAAAGCCGCATGTAAATATTGGCACGATTGGGCATGTTGACCATGGAAAGACGACGTTGACGGCAGCCATTACGAAAGTTATGGCCGAAAAGGGTATGGCCCAGTTCCGTGCTTTTGATTCCATCGACAATGCGCCCGAGGAGCGGGAGCGTGGAATTACGATTGCAACGGCGCATGTGGAGTATGAGACGGAAAAACGTCATTATGCGCATGTAGACTGCCCGGGTCATGCAGACTACGTAAAGAACATGATTACCGGTGCGGCCCAGATGGAC
>JAFPZV010000031.1 GCA_017417085.1 Deltaproteobacteria bacterium
GCCAATCGCTCCAATGTCAGCGGCAAACCTACCAGATTGTTCAGGTTGCCTTCCGTCTTCAGCCCCGGTCCCGTAAGGGAGAGAATCCCGGACACCATTTCCTTGGTCGTCGATTTTCCTGCCGAACCGGTCACGCCCACCACCGGCCCCGAAAATCCTCCCCGCGCCGCAGCCGCCATATCTCCCAAGGCCACGAGCGTGTCCTGCACCATAATGACCGGTACCGACAACCCTGCGCATGGTTCTTCCGAAAGGCAGGCAACCGCGCCTCTCCTCACCGCTTCCAGCAAAAAATCATGTCCGTCGAAGCGCTCTCCCCTCAAAGGAATAAACAGATCGCCAGCCTTGATCGTCCGGCTGTCGACAGAAAACCCCGTGACTTCTGTCGTCACATCACTCCGGCTGACTTTTCCCCCGACAATACGGCCAATTTTGCGGACATCCAGCGTTTTCACCGTGTCATCCTCTCCTGCAACGCCGCGCATGCCTCCTCGCGATCGTCGAAATGAAGCCGTTTACTGCCAACAATTTGATAATCTTCATGTCCCTTCCCCGCGATCAGCAGCACATCGCCCGCCTGAACCAGGGAAACCGCATAACGGATGGCCTCACGGCGATCCGGCAAAGCCACAAAACCGTTCTGCGGATCGTTCACATAGGCTTCCGGCGTCTTTTCCATCCGCCCCAGTGGCACAACTCCCGCCTTAATCTCTTCCAGAATCGCCAGAGGATCCTCACTCCGCGGATTGTCGGACGTCAAAATCATCAAATCCGCCAACTGTGCAACCGCTTCCCCCATAAGCGGCCGCTTGCTTCGATCGCGATCCCCGCCGCAACCAAACACCGCCAACACACGAGCCGGGCGCAGTTCGCGCAAAGCTGTCAGCACCGAACGCAATCCATCGGGGGTATGGGCATAATCCACGACAACGGTGGCTCCCAGCGAATTCTCCACCTTTTCCAGCCGGCCCGGCACCTGATACGCGGTACGGATGCCCTCCGATACCGCATCCAGAGGCAGACCCGCCGCCAATGCCACAGCCGTCGTCACCATCAGATTGCTCAAGTTGTAGGAACCGAACAGGCGCGACTCCAGTTTCATCGTTCCACGCGGCGTTTCCAGTGTTCCACGAATGCCATCGAAAGAACTTTCTACCGCACCGGGACGAACCATGCCCTGCTTTCCACAGGTCAGCGTATCGGCAACGACTTCTCCAGCCAGCCGCGCTCCATAGGCATCATCCACATTGATCGCCGCATGACCGCCTTCCTTGACAAAATCCGTAAACAGCCGCTTCTTGACCTGGAAATAGCTCTCCATATCGTGGTGATAGTCCAGATGCTCGGGAGAAAGATTGGTAAAGGCCGCAACATCAAATTCGAAACCGTCAATCCGGTGCTGATCCAAACCATGCGAAGAGACTTCCATAACGATGCTGTCAGCGCCCAGACGCTTGAATTCCGCAATCATTGCCAATAGATCGATACTTTCCGGTGTGGTGTGCGATGCCGTATGAATACAATCCCCATACCGGTAGTTGATCGTTCCCAGCACCGCCGGTTTGCGTCCCGCAGCGCGTAAAACCGCTTCCAGATGATAGGAAATCGTGGTTTTGCCATTGGTTCCCGTGACACCGATGACCATCATGTCCCGCAAGGGATGCCCAAAAAATTGAAGCGCCGCCATCGCCATGGCATGACGGGCATTCTTCGCCACCACTCCGACAACAGAGGGAGGCAACTTCAGCATGCGTTCACTGACCACCGCCGCTGCACCCCGTTTCAAGGCCTCGTCAACATAATCGCAGCCGTCGCCTTTCGCCCCGGGCAAAGCGAAGAACACGCCGCCCGGCAAAACCTTGCGCGAATCGTAAAACAGGCCATCAACATTCACATCCGACGGGCCGCTCACCGTAACCGGCTTCATCGCCTCTATCAGTTCATTGATGCGCATTTTCGAAAGTACACTCCTTCGTTTTTGTCACATCCGGATCGTTTTGAAAAAGCAGTAAACAGTGTCAGTCATCTTCGGCCAGCCGTACCCAGCACGGTTTCTGGTAGCGAATCGGCTCTCCTCCGCGCGGCGACTGATCAACCACCCGGCCATGGCCACGAATATTGAGATCCAGTTTGTTCCGCTCCATCCAGCACAGGACCTGACGGGCGCTCATGCCACGCAAATCGGGCATAATATAACCGGAAATGATTTCGCCTCCTCCCGTGGCACTACGCGCCGAATCGGAAGAATCCGCGTTGGCCTCCTTTGATTTTTTTGAGGGGGAATCAGCCACCACCGTCGTGGTCGGAGGAATCCGCAAATAGGGCAACGATTGGGCGGCAATTCTGGAGAAAACCGGGGCTGCGACCACACTGCCATACGGAGAGGTTCCCGGCTCGTCTATCATCACCAGAATAACAATTCGCGGCGCATCGCCAGGAACCATCCCCACAAAGGAGCCGACCCGATCCTCCGCGGAATAGCCGCGGTTTGTCTTGTCCGCCTTTTGGGCGGTGCCGGTCTTTCCCGCGACCACATAACCGGGAACCGCCGCCCGGGTCGCCGTTCCGCCCTCTTCCGAAGTCTTCTGCAAAAGGGTCCGGACCAGATTCGCCACATCCTCGGAAACCACGCGACGCACCACTTCCGGAGAATGCTGCGTTAAAACGTTGCCTTCCGTATCGACAATTTTTTCGACAATGTAGGGACGCATCAGCAGACCGCCGTTTCCCAGCGCGGCGGTAGCCATGGCAATCTGCAGGGGAGTAACAGAGACACCCTGTCCAAAGGAAATATTGGCCAGATCCAGTTCATACCAGCTGGACGGAGACCGCAACACGCCTCCCACTTCTCCCGGGAGGTCGATGCCGGTTTTCCGGCCGAATCCGAAATCGCCCAGATAATGGTACAAACGCTGGCGGCCCAGGGAACGGCCAATTTTGGCGGAAGCAATATTGGAACTGAACTTGAGTATATCGTCCACCTGGATTTTATTGCGGGGATGCGTGTCATGAATAATCTTGCCGCTGACCATATAGCGGCCACGCTCGCAGTCAATCCATTCGCCAGTGGAAATAAGCTTTTCCTCAAAAGCCGCGGCCAGCACAAAAGGCTTGAACGTGGAACCGGGTTCAAAACTGTCGCAGACCACCCGGTTGCGATAGCGCGATGAATCAAACTGACGGAAGGCATTGGGGTTAAAGGTGGGGTAGTTGGCCATTGCCAGAATCTTGCCGCTGGCAACTTCCACCA
Source organism: Deltaproteobacteria bacterium (assembly GCA_017417085.1). Next base: position 3,251 of record JAFPZV010000031.1, read on the forward strand.
TCACGGCGCTCCCCGCCTTGGCACGGGCATCTTTGACGCCAAGCGCCAGTTCCTTTTCCAGAATATATTGAAGATTCTTGTCCAGCGTCAGCCACAGATTGTTGCCCTTGTGACCGCCCTGCACGACAAAGCGTCCCATCCCCATGCCGCGCCCCCGAGCGTCCACGCCATACACCACCTGCCCGGCCTTTCCCATGATTTCCTTGTCGTAAAACAGTTCCAGCCCTTCCAATCCTCTTGGATCAACACCTGTAAAACCAACAACTTGTGCTCCCACAGAGGAGTTGGGATAATACCGGCGGTTTTCCGCCACGAAACCGACTCCGGAAATCTTCA
>JAFPZV010000032.1 GCA_017417085.1 Deltaproteobacteria bacterium
AGGCAAACCAATTCGCCTCTGCGATGCAGAAGGCTTTTCAGCAGCGGGCCGCTGCCGATATGCAGCGCCTCCTGCGCGACATCCAACGGCAGAGGGGTATGTATTAGGGGACAGACGCCAAGAGGAGTAGGGGAGTAAAAAAAGTGGCAAAAGAATTGACGCCTAGGCACACACGGGCACATGATGGGTCTTATAAAATTGGCCTTTTGAGCACATTGCACGCGAAAGGCCGAGTTAAAATTGTGTTATTTCATGTTGTTATAGAGCAATGGTTGGCTCCATCTGCTGAGAGCCTTGAGAATTTGAGACCATCTGCACAAAAAAACATCACGGTGCAATTCTCGCTTCAAAAAAGCGCAAAGAATCTTTATAAATGCATACTGCAACATTGTTGTCTGGCTTTTTTAAATTTCCCTCACCATAATGAGGTTATCACGCACTATGAATACCATCGACGGCCAGCTTTACGAAACCTGCCAGCGGATGAAGGGCAAGGCTGCGCTTCAGCACAAAATCAGCGATATCTGGCAATCCATCAGCTATGCCACGCTCTGGAAAGATTCTGATCAGATCACGGCCGGTTTGCAGAATGTCGGCATCAAAAAAGGGGATCGTATCGCCATTTTGGCGCCGCCCTCACCGCGTTGGGTGACCGCCTATCTGGCCATTCTCAAGGCCGACGGCATCGTTGTGCCCATTGACAAGGAACTGAAAGGCGGCGAGATCCGCCATATTCTTTCCGACTGCGAGGCACGGGTTGTCTTTACCGAAGGTGCGTATGTGGAGACAGTGGTCGCCCTGGTGCAGGTTTTGCCCAAGTTGGAAAAGATTGTCATCATGTACCCTGAAGATGACAATAAAATTGCCGATCCCATCCTGGAGATGATGGTGGACGATCTGGTCATGGAATGGCGGCGGCTCGCGCAGAAGTACAATCTTCCCCGTGAAGAAATGAACAACTTTGAGCAGATGGCTGACAAGTTCTATGCTTTTTTGCTGCAGCGGGAATTTTCCGTTTCCAAAAGCCGGGGTGAAGTGCATCTGTTTGGCGGCCTGGAAATTTTCATGCGCAAGTTGTTCAAGAAGAAAAAACTGGAGTTTCTGAGCGGTTTCAAGAAAGACGAACCGCCTTTGCCGCCTCAGCATGAGGTTTCCGATCCTGCTGTTATTATCTACACTTCGGGCACGACCGGCCGTTCCAAAGGAGCCATTCTGTCGCACGGCAACATCATGTTCAACGTTCGCTCCTGCATCAGATTGTTTCATGTTGACGAGTCGGCGCACACATTGTCGGTATTGCCCATCCATCACGTTTTTGCGCAGACCCTCGATGTTGTGCTGCCCCTGACCGTTGGCGGTACGGTTTCTTTTGGAGAGTCCCTGAAAAAGATCGGTGCCAACCTGCAGGAAATCCATCCCAACTTTATGCTGGGGGTTCCGGCGCTCTTCCGTATTTTCTACAACCGGATTCGCAAAAAGGTGGAGGACAGTTCCACGCTGAACTTTTTGTTCTCCATTCCTGGAGGGCGCGCCTTGGTGCGTTCGAAGATCACCGGCTCAATGGGCGGTAATGGCGTAACGTTCATCAGTGGTGGGGCCGCGCTTGATCCGGCGGTGCAAAAGGGGCTGGAAGACTACGGCCTCAATCTTTACCAGGGATACGGCATCACCGAAACTTCTCCGGTCATTGCGGCGGAAAACCAGGATTTCCGGCGGATCGGCTCGGTGGGGAAACCCTTGCCCGGCCTGAAAGTCAAGATTTTCGAACCCAACGAGGAAGGGATTGGCGAGATTCTGGTCAAGGGGCCCAACGTCATGCAGGGTTACTACAACAATCCCGAGGCGACTGATGAGGTGCTTATCGACGGCTGGTACCACAGCGGCGATCTGGGGCGTTTTGACGAGGACGGTTTTCTCTATATCTGCGGACGGCTTAAGAATCTGATTGTTACGCCCAACGGGAAGAACGTCTATCCCGAAGAGGTGGAAAACGAATTGCTCAAGAGCGATTTTATCGCCGAGGTGATGGTTTACGGCCACAAGATCGATGCGACGGCGGAAGAGGTCTATGCGCTGATCTATCCGGATCTGGAGGCGGTGGACAACTACGCCCGGGAACATGGCAAGACGCATTTCGGCCCGCAGGAGGTGGAGGATCTCATCCGGAAAGAGGTCCAGGAACAGTGCAAAAATCTCGCGGATTTCAAGCGTGTCAAAAAGTTCTCCCTGCGCGAGGACGAGTTTCCCAAAACCACGACAAAGAAGATCAAGCGTTTTGTGGTGGAACCGGACATAGCGGCGCTGGAGAATGATCGCAAGGAAAGCGATCACGAATAAGCGTCCGCCATTTTTTTCATTTTTAGTAGAAATGCCGGTTTTCCCGGAAAAGGAGGCAATGGTGAACATTCTGGTTACAGGCGGTTGTGGCAATATGGGGGGCCGTGTGGTGGAAGTGCTGGCCAAAGAAGGCCATAAGGTACGGGTCTTGGACAAAAACGAGGCGGGATTGAAGGCCCTGCAGCAACCGGGCGTGGAAACGCTGTGCGGTGATATTTCCGATCAGGCGGTAGTACAAAAGGCAGTGGAGGATATGAAGGCCATCATCCATCTGGCCTGGAGCTTTTCTGCGGACTTTTCCGATTTGCTCGACATCGACGTCAAAGGTTACCAGTATTTGCTGGATGCCGCTGTCGCCAACAAGGTCGATCATATTATCAATGCTGGTACGGCGGTGGCCTATGGCAAACCGCAATGCAGTCCGGTTGACGAGAACCATCCGCACATAATTGCCCAGGCGCGCAAACCCGCCTATGCATTGGCCAAGCTTGTCACCGAAGAAATGGGCAAGGTGTATGCTTGGAAATATCCCATAGCGATCAACACCGTAATGATTTGGTATGCCTACGGAGATGAAATTGGCGGCAAGCATATTCGCGGCATGATCAAGGATGCACTGACAAAGGGCGAGATTGTGGTACCGGCCTCCTGCGGTGGCAGTTTTTTGCAGTTGGACGACTTCATTGATGGCGTGCAGCGCATTTTGGAGGTGAAGCCGCGGGGAGAACTGTTCAATCTTTCCACAGTTTACCTTACCTGGGAGGAATTGGCGCAGATGATCGTTGACCAGGCCAATCCTCGGGCGAAGGTTGTGGCTGTGCCTCGTGAGAAATGGCAGGGCAGTTCTTTTCTCACGGATGACTGGTGCTTTGACATTTCCAAAGCGGAGCGGATTCTGGGTTACAAGACCAGGCTTTCCCGTGAGGAAGCGGTAAAACATCTTGAAGGAGCGCTGAAGGCCTGCGTTGCCGAAGTCAAAAGCGCCTGCTGAATTTTCAATTTTTCGAATCTGCCCCGGAGATCCATAAAGATGGCGTTTTTTAGAAAACGCCCTGCAAGGGGATTTTTTCGGGGCATTTTTTTCTCCAAGGGCCGTCCGGCGGCTGCTGGCGTTTTTGCGGTAAGGGAACGATCATGTTTGAACGGATCCATACCTTCTGTTCCAGTATCTTCGTGAAGATTTTTTTCTGGTTTTGGTGCGCCACCATTGTTTCCGGCATTGTATTCTACATCCTGACAGCTGTAACCCAGACTACGCCCATCAGCGAGCATCGCCGGAACCTGCTGAGCCATCGCCGCCAGTTAACCGGGCAGACCATGGCGCTTTATGGATTGACCGCCATAGAGATCTTTGAGCGGCACGGGTTGAATGCCCTGAATGAGTATTCGGAGCGACTGGAACGGCAGACAGGTATCCGCACCTATCTCTTTCCCAATGGACTGCATACGCTGGCCGGACAGAATCCGCCCAAACAGGCTCTGGCCATGGCGGAACGTGCCCTGCGCAGCCACACTATCGAGTTTGGCACTTTCCATGATACCTTTCTGGTAGCGCTTCCCATGCTTAATCCGCAACGTTTGCTTTATATTATTGTGGGCGAAGTGCCCGGCGCGCCGCCCAAACCGGTGGCGCCCTTCTACCAGTTGCCGTCCAATCTGGGCCTGAAGATGCTTATCACCTTTATCGTGGGAGGAATTATCTGCTTCAGCCTGGCCTGGCATCTGGCTTCGCCAATTCGCAAATTGCGCCATGCGACCCAGGAGTTCGCCGAGGGCAATCTGGCGACCCGCGTACGGCCGTTGCTGGGCAGACGTGGCGACGAGATTGGGGCACTGGCACGGGAATTCGATCAGATGGCGGAGCGTATAGAGGATCTGGTGAATGCCCAAAAGCGGCTGTTGCGTGATATTTCCCACGAATTGCGTTCACCATTGGCACGGCTTGGGGTGGCGCTGGAGTTGCTGCGGCAAAAAACCGGGCCGGAAGCTGAGAGTTCCATCAACCGTATTGGGCGCGAAGCGGATCGGCTTAATGCCATGATCGGCGAATTGCTGTCTCTTAACGCGCCGGATACCAAAGAGACCATGGCCCGGAGTGAGGTCGATTTGAATGCGTTGTTAAAGGGAATCGTAGAAGATGCCAATTTCGAGGCACGGGCCAAGAACTGCCAGGTGACCTTCGAGAGCGACGGCGAGGCGTGTTTTGATGGCAATGCGGAACTTCTGGAGCGCGCTTTTGAAAATGTCATTCGCAACGCTCTGCGCTACAATGCCCCTGAAACAGCGGTGGAGATAACTCTGCGCCACAAGGACGACCATGTGGAAATCTGTGTGCGGGATCATGGCCCAGGTGTGCCGCAGGATGCTCTGGAAAAGATCTTTTTACCTTTTTACCGGGTTGCTGACGATCGCGACCGCAAGAGCGGAGGCACCGGCATTGGCCTGGCCATTACCGACCGCGCGGTGCGTTTGCATGGCGGCACCATTCGCGCTGCCAATCATCCCGAAGGCGGTTTGGAAATGACCATAACCCTTTAAGAAATGGCATTAATTTCGCACAGGAAAACTAAAGAAAACGGAAACGGCCTTTTGATGGGGAAAATCTATGGCAATTGATTTTTCGGTGAACAACACACAATACCTGAATCAGGTTCGGACTGCCCATGACCTTGGCGCTGCGCCCAACGTGGGCAACTTTATGGGCATGGCTGCCGTCGAAATGGACAATCCCATGTCGCTTCTGGCGGATGCCGCGGAAGAGCTGACTTTCGGTGTGGACACAACCAAGGATTTTGAACTTCAGGAGCGCAGCGAACGCGACAAGACAATCAGCACCCGCGCCGATCGGGTGCGCCTGTATCAGGAACTGATGCACGAGGCCGGAAAGGCCCGCGACATTGATTATCTCAAGGATGAACTGCGCTCCCGCAGGATGCAGGAAAATGTCGCGCGTCACGCGCTGGAGCTGTTTCATGATCCCAGTGACGCCTGGGCAGCTCTGGCGGAAGCCCTGGAAGATCTGGAAAAAGATCCGGCAGTAAGCAAGGAGGTGCTGGATGCTGTCCGAACGGGCATGGAGGAACTGGAAAAAGAATCCGGTCCGGCCATTCATGCCGGTATTCAGGGTGCACTGGCGGCCAAAGGTTATGCCGATCTGGACAATGCCGACAATCTGCGTGGCCTTTATCGGCAGACGGTCTGTGATTTCGGTACGGTTAACGATGTTTTCGCCTATGTGCATGATACCTATGGCGACGGCAATTTTGACAAGGCGATGGACTTTCTGTTTGGAGCCCTAAGCGCTGATCTGGCTTCGGATCTACCAAGTATGGAGACCACCCATTTGGAATATGTGCATGGCAATTTGGAGCAGGTGCGTTTGTTGCAAAACGTCTATCGTGATTGTAATCGGCTGCTTGATCGCTGGGCAAATGTTCACAATGTCAAGGATTGCCCGCTGAAATCGATGGAACTGATGGGGCAGATGGTGGCTTTGCGTAATGAACGTTTTCTGGGGGCAAGCCAGATTGAGCAGATTGCCTCGCAATCCAAAGCGCCGGATATTGAACATGAAGTGCTGTTTTTACAGGAAATGCTTTCCATGTCGCGCAATTTTCCACCGCAACTGTTTGATGGTATGGAAGGACGAATGAAAGTGATCGATGCCGTACAGGAGGCGGTTGATCAGGCCATTGAGCGTGAAGATGCCTATCTTGCGTCTTCGGAAGGAGAGGAATGAATGCTGGAAAGGGAACTTGCGGAATTTGGGCGGCGTTTGGGCATGGCGAATCTGGCCTTTCATGAGAACGGTATGGCCGTGCTGGAGATAGAGTCGCTGGGAAGACTCTGTCTTGAACAGGATGGTGATGATCTGTTGATCTATATGACGGCTTCGGTGCCTGAGAGTGATCGAGAGGCGCCTCGGCGGGTACTGGAACGGTGTGACTATCGTTATGCCCATCCCTTTACGCTTGTGGGGGGGCTCTATAAAAGCCGGATTATGCTGTTGGTGCGGTTGCCGCAACAACGTATCAGTGCTGTCCAAATCGAAAATGCGGCCCGATTTCTGGCCGAAGAACTGCATTCACTTGTAAAAGGCTGAACAATTGGGCGATATGGGATGTAGTACCGCAAAAAGGGGAGAACGATCATGGCTGTAAAATCCATAGATGTTTTCGATCCGTCACTGGGTATCCAAACGGTAATGGATAGCCCCGAGATTACGGGGCAGCATATGCCGCAAGCACGGCCGCTGGCTTCCAATATGCTCTTTCAGGCAGGACTTGAGGAACTGTATCGGCCCTCCAACACCCGGTCCCTTGTGGAGGAGACACTTTGCCCGGATGTCGGAGATGGCGAAATTCTGCGCCCCGATGTCTTTTCGTCCAATCTGGGCAGATGTCTGGAGGAGTGTGAAACCAGCGGCAATCCTGCCCTTGCAGAATTGGCAGAAAAGGAACTGCGGCCGCTTGTGGAAAACAAAATGTTGCTGCGCGCCTATGTCAATTTAATGATGGGAGGCTGAATGTGACTCTTTCCCAGCGCTTTTTTGCGGAGGAAATGAATATATGACAGATGAACATCTGGCCACCTTGCGGGTGCTGGCCTATTTATTTTTCCGCATGGGGCATATGGAACGCGCAGGGAGAGTGTTTGCCGCGCTGGCTGCGCTTTCCGATCCGGAACACCCTGATTTTCAGGCCATCGCTGGTTTGGCTGCCGTAGCTTTGGAACAGGGGCGGGGAAAAGAGGCGCTTGAATATTTGCGTGCCGTGATGGAAGGCGGGACGCTCAAGGAGCGAGTGCTTTCCTCGAAACAGGCGGTATTCTACCTGATGCGCGCGCAGGCGTTGTGGATGGAAGGACGCCGGGAAGAGGCGCGAAGCATGGTGGAAACCTACCTGCATCTGAGGGGAGACAGCGATCAGGTTAAGAATCTGAATGATCTGGAACGTTTCTTTAAAGACAGGAAGGGATAAAAGGAGAAAAACTTTCCCAGAGTGGTATCCTCATGAATTTTATAAGAAGAATCAATTCGGTCGCGGAGGCTTTTGTTCGTCACAATGACGTCACCATGGTTTTTTTGGTGGTGGTGGTCATTGCTCTGATGATCATGCCATTGCCAACGCCATTGGTGGATACGCTCATCGGCGTTAACATGACACTTTCGTTTCTGATGCTGATGATGTCGATGTATGTCAAGACCGCTCTGGATTTTTCGGTATTTCCCACCATGCTGCTTTTCACCACGCTCTTCCGGGTTGGTCTGAATATCACCACGACCCGTCTGATCCTGCTTCAGGCCGATGCCGGCGAAATTATCTTCACTTTTGGGGAATTCGCTTTGGGCGGCAATTTCGTGGTGGGCGCAGTTGTCTTTCTGATCCTGACCATTGTGCAGTTTCTCGTTATTTCCAAAGGCGCCGAGCGTGTAGCCGAGGTCGGCGCGCGCTTCACGCTGGATGCCATGCCGGGCAAACAGATGTCCATCGACGCGGATATGCGCGCGGGGGTCATCGACATGGAGGAGGCACAGCGTCGTCGAAACCGCGTTGGTCTGGAAAGCCAGATGTACGGCGCCATGGACGGCGCCATGAAGTTCGTCAAGGGCGACAGTATTGCTGGTATGGTGATTGCCGTCGTCAACATTGTGGGCGGCACCATTATTGGCATTACACAGAATGGCATGACGGCGAGCGAAGCACTGCACACCTATGGCATCCTCACCATCGGCGACGGTTTGGTGTCCCAGATCCCCTCTCTCATCATTTCCATCTCGGCCGGTGTGTTGATCACCCGTTCCGGCGAGTCGGACGACAACATAGGCGCAGTGGTGGGACAGCAGTTTTTCGCCCAGCCCAAAGCCCTGCTGATGGCCGGAGGTCTGGTCTTCATTTTTGGGCTGGTGCCGGGTTTTCCCAAGCCGCAGCTTTTTTCGTTGGCGGTGCTGGTGGCAGGATTGGGTTATGCCCTGCGCCTCATGCAGTCCATGCCCAAGGCACCGAATCAGGAAGGTGAATTGAAAAAATCGTTGGCGCCGGCGGTATCCGGCAAGGCACGGAAGCGACCTTCCGCGGGGCAGGATGAATTTGCCCCCACAGTTCCCATAATTCTCGATATTTCCAACGAGATCGGCACGGCGTTGCCCTACAACGATCTCAACGAGGAACTGGCCACCCTGCGCCGGGCGCTCTACTTCGATTTGGGTATACCATTTCCGGGCATCAACATCCGTC
>JAFPZV010000004.1 GCA_017417085.1 Deltaproteobacteria bacterium
AAATGCGCAAACGAAGAAAGTTTGCACGTATGACTCCGCACGCATCCCGCCTTTTTTTCTGCTGGTCTTGTGTTGCCTTGCCGGCTGCAACGAAAAGCCCAAAAACTCCAGGGAACAGGCAGCGCCGGTTCTTACCGCAAGAGTTGCCCAAAAGGTCTTGCCGGTCCAGGTCGAGGCCATCGGCCACGTGGAAGCGTCCGCAACCGTCACCGTGAAATCCCAGATCGGCGGCATGCTGCAACAGGTTGCCTTTACCGCCGGGCAAGATGTGCGCAAGGGCGATCTGCTCTTCAGGATTGACCCACGCCCCCAGCAGACAGCGCTGCAACAGGCGCAAGGCAATCTGGAACGCGACCTGGCACGCATGCGCAACGCGCAAGCCGATGCCCGCCGCTACCAGCAGCTCTTCAGGCAGGGCTACGTGTCCCGGCAGCAGTATGAGCTGAGTGACGCCGAGGCGAAAGCGCTGCAGGCCGATGTCGCCGCCGATCGCGCGGCGGTGGAGTCCGCACGCGTCCAGTTGGAGTACTGCACCATCCGTTCGCCCATGACCGGCCGCACCGGCGATCTGCTCATTGACCGCGGTAATGTCATCAAGGCGATAGACGAGAATCTTGCGCTGGTCACCATCAACCAGCTGCGCCCGATCTACGTGCGCTTTACGGTACCGGAACACTATCTGCCGCAAATTGCGCACCATATGGCACAGAAAAAAAACTCTCTGGAGATACAGGCCTTCACGGAAAAAGAGGCAAATACGCCGCTGGCCACCGGCAGGCTCACCTTTGTCGACAATCACGTTGATCTGGGAACGGGCACCGTGCTTCTGAAAGGCACCTTCGAAAATGCGGATCTGCGGCTCTGGCCGGGACAGTTTGTCCATGTGAAACTCATTTTGACCCACGAAGCGGCGCTGGTGGTGCCTTCCCATGCGGTGCAGGCCGGCCAGCAGGGCGACTACAGCTACGTGGTGACGCCGCAGCTCACGGTGGAGGCGCGCCCGGTCAAGGTGGATCGCAGCGTGGGCGCGGAAAGCATCATCGCGCAGGGACTCGCCGAAGGCGAGCAGGTGGTGATCGAAGGGCAGATGCGGCTTTCGCCCGGCGCGAAAGTGGAGCTGCGCAAGACCAATGCGCCTTCGCAGACCCCCTAAGCGGTAAGCCCCAAAATTTCCAGCGTGCGCGGATCGGATTCGCCGCCGTAAAACTTGGCGAGCAGCTGCGAAAACAGCGGCTCCTGCGGGCAGGCGGCGGCAAAGAGCGTCAGACAGGAACGCAGTTTCAGCACGTCCGGCCAGCCAAAGATCGCTTCGGCGTCCCGGTCGGGCAGCCCCAGAAGCACTCCGCAGATCTCACGCAGGCGCGCCCCCAGCAGCGGGTGTGTCATGTAAGCCTTGGCCTCGTCCAAATCCCTTAAAGCGTAGTATTTCGCGGTGGGACTTGCGCCCAAGCCGTCAATCTGCGGGAAGATGAACCACATCCAATGACTCTCTTTACGGCCATTCCGGATTTCGGCCAGCGCGGTTTCATAGCTTGTCTCCTGCGCGGCGATAAAGCGGGAAAGATCATATTGCTTCATTCGAAAAAGTCCTCGTCAATTTTCTTCAGATACAGGGTATCTTCTACCCGGCAGCCTACGCCGTAGCGGATCATCAGCCGCACCAGTTGCTCTCCGTCGATAAGCACAATGCGCTTGCTCAACAACTTGGCGGTTTCTCGGGCGTCGTCGGTACAAGTCGAAGTGGTGAC
>JAFPZV010000033.1 GCA_017417085.1 Deltaproteobacteria bacterium
GCAAAGTTATCCGTCGAGCGGCCGACATCCAGGAACGCCGTACTCTTCCTGTGTCTTCATCACTTTGGCAAATTATCAACCTTTCTCCTGAACGAAAACGCTCTTTCTCCAAAGAACCATTGAAAGGAAGTCCAGGCGGAACGCTCTGCGTGATCTCCATCCAGGAGACATTCGCCGGAAAGGAATAAATTCCCGGTCGAGAAAAACCTTCATCCAGTTGCAACCAGATTTTAGAAGGGGCAACACTGTCGAAACATTGAAAATCACTGTCCAAAAACAGCGCCCTGCTCAAACGCCACAGCCAGAATCCCAGCAACAGAGCTGCCAACAAGCACTTGCCACGATTCACGACACGCCTTTACGAAGAATATGCTGACTATCCTTGAGCAGTTTGTACTGCAGAGCATCCACCAGAGCATGGTAAGAGGCATCGATAATGTCATAGCTTACCCCAACCGTTCCCCAACGCATATCGCCGTCGTCCGATTCTACCAGAACCCGAATCACAGAGGCCGTTCCCATTCCCGCAGGCAAAACTCTCACCTTAAAATCGATCAGCCGCATTTCCCGCAATCGGGGGTAAAACCGCTCCAAAGCCTTGCGCAGTGCGTTATCCAGCGCGTTTACCGGCCCATGACCTTCGGCAGCGGTATGCTCCACACGCCCTTCAACTTCCACTTTGATTGTCGCCTCGGCAAGCGTCTGTCCACCTTCATCCGCCTTGCTGTTCAATACCCTGAACCCCATGATCTTGAAAAAATTCGGTAATGTGCCAAGAGCCTTACGCATCAGGAGTTCAAATGACGCCTCTGCCCCTTCGAACTGATAACCAGCACGCTCCATGCTCTTGAGTTTTTCCAGAATCTCCACTGTCACGGGATCGGTGCTGTCGACATCAATATGAAACTCCCGGGCCTTGGTCAGCACACTGGCACGGCCAGACAGCTCGGATATAAGCACACGGCTGACATTTCCCACTTTCTCAGGAGTAATGTGCTCGTAGGTTTCCGGGTCCCGCTGAACTGCCGCGACATGAACACCACCCTTGTGTGCAAAAGCGGAGTTGCCTACATAAGGCTGATGCCTGTCCGGAATTAGATTGGCCAGCTCGTAAACAAAGCGCGATACCTCACTCAAGTCGCGCAATTGTTGGGCAGAAATGCACAATTTTCCCATTTTCAACTGAAGATTGGGAATAACCGCACAAAGATCGGCGTTACCGCAGCGCTCGCCAAAACCGTTGATGCTGCCCTGCACACAGACAGCACCATGCTCCACAGCCACCAGAGAGTTGGCCACCGCACATCCACTGTCATTATGTGCATGAATTCCCAGCGGCACAGTAATCAACTGACGTACATGCCGCATGATAAAAGGAATCTGCTGCGGCAGCGTTCCGCCATTGGTATCGCACAAAACAATACTGTCTGCGCCTGCATCCTGGGCGATCTGAAGCGTCTTCAGCGCATATTCGGGATTGGCCCGGTATCCGTCAAAAAAATGTTCGGCATCGTAGATAACCTCGGCGACATTTTCTTTGAGAAAACGCACCGAGTCAAAAATCATTTCCAGATTTTCCTCAAAGGTAACCCGCAAGGCCTTTTGCACATGAAAATCCCAGGACTTGCCAAAAATGGCGACCGTATCTGGATGGACACGCACCAGCGCGATAAGGTTGGTATCGCTGTCCGCGCTCATCTTGGCGCGCCGGGTCGCGCCAAAAGCAACAATCCTGGAGTTTCTCAGGGGAATGTTGCGAATCTCCTCAAAAAACTCGTCATCTTTGGGATTGGAGCCCGGCCATCCCCCCTCTATATAGTGAATTCCCAGTTCATCCAGTTTTTCCACTATCCGCAATTTGTCTGCCAATAAAAAGGAAATGCCTTCTCCCTGCATCCCATCACGCAAGGTGGTATCATAGATCTGTACTGTTCTCTCCATCGCCCTTCCCCAAAAAGAACAAAGGGCAGGCACCTTAAACTTCCGGCAGCCTGCCCAATCTTTTCCATCCTCAATCCGTCTTGTCCTGCACAGGAGAAAATCTCATTGGGGGGAATCGCTCCAGTATTCTTGCGTAGCTTCCTGTGCTGCCAAGCCAAAGGCTTCGTGCAGAACCCGTACCGCCAATTCGGTATATTTGAGATCGATGATACAGGAAATCTTGATTTCGCTTGTGGAGATCATCTGAATATTGATCCCCTCATCAAAAAGCGCCTTGAACATGGTTCCCGCCACACCCGCATGCGAGCGCATTCCTGCGCCGACGATGGAAACCTTTGCAATATTTTCGTCGGTATCTACACCTGCCGCCCCAATAGCCTCCGCCGTTTTCTGGATAATGGGCAAGGCTCTTCGAAAATCACCACGTGGTATGGTGAATGTAACATCGGAGAGACCTCCGCGGGAAACGTTTTGAATAATCATATCCACCGTAATACCCGCATCTGCCAACGGAGAAAACAACTGCCAAACCACACCCGGATGATCAGGAAGATGAAAAACGGATATCTTGACTTCATCCTTACTGTATGTAATTCCCGATACCAGTACTGCTTCCATGTCATCATCCTCCTTCATGACCAGAGTTCCAGGATTGTTGTTAAAACTGGAGCGCACATGCACTACAACATTGTACTTTTTGGCGAATTCCACCGAACGGATCTGCAGGACCTTGGCGCCCATTGATGCCATCTCCAGCATTTCGTCATACGAAATTTTGCCTATTTTCGCCGCATTGGGTACCAACCGGGGATCCGTGGTATAAACCCCGTCCACATCGGTATAGATCTCGCACACATCCGCATGCAGGGCCGCAGCTATCGCCACGGCCGACGTATCGGATCCGCCCCGCCCCAACGTGGTGATATTCCCCTGCTCATCCACACCCTGGAAACCGGCCATGACCACAATAGTGCCTCCGGACAAAGCTTCCCGGATCCGGGTATCATCAATACGGGCGATGCGCGCCCTGGAAAAGGCGCTGTCCGTAACAATCGGCACCTGATGCCCCAGAAAACTCTGCGCCTTGTATCCCATGGCATTCAGACATATTGCCAGCAAGGCGATCGTAATCTGCTCACCGGTGGAAACCAGAACATCGTACTCCCGTTCCAGGGGAACTTCGCTCATCTCCTTGGCCATCGCCACCAGCTTGTTGGTTTCTCCCGCCATGGCCGACAGCACCACTATTACCTGGTTGCCCTCATCAAACACCTTGGCGACCCGTCGAGCCACATTGCGAATCCGCTCCATGTCACCCACCGACGTACCGCCGAATTTCATGACCACCAACGCCATAGATCTCCAGATCCTCCCCAATACGTTAAAACGTTATCTCATTCTTCTTTGATTTCTGATATTCGCCTTATGCACACACAGGCCCATGGCATCTGCCGCAGCTTCCCGTACAATCTCACTTAAAGTCGGATGCGCGTGAACCGTGTCAGCCAACTCCATGCCCCTCATGTTGGCCCGCATCGCCACAGCTATTTCCGCGACCAACAGGGAGGCCTCCTCGCCATACGCCATGCCTCCCAGAAGAGCGCCGTTTTCCCCGGCAAACAACAGTTTGGCCGCCCCCATCGTCTCTCCATCACACTGTGCCTTGCCGCAGCCTACATAAGGAAAACTTCCCACAACATATTCAAGATTGGCGGCACGGCATTCATCTTCCTGCAAACCGACCCGCGCCATTTCCGGAAAAGTAAACACCGTGGATGGTATCACGCGGTAATCCGCTTCCCGTTCCATACCCATAATATTGTCGACCGCCACCTCGCCCTGATATATCGCAACCGTGGCCAGTTGTACAATATTGGTCACATCCCCGATGGCATAGACATTCTCCGCGCTGGTTCGCATCCGGGAATCCACCGCGATGGCTCCATCTTCGGCAAGCTTGACGCCTGCAGCCTCCAGGCCCAGATTTTCCACATTGGGGCGCCGCCCCATTGCCGCAAGGACTGCATCTGTTTCATATGTCTCGCCGGAAGAAAGTTGCACCCGCGTTCCGTGCGTATCTTTCTCCAAAGAAACAAGTGTTGTCCCTTTGAAGATCCTGACTCCTGCCGCCGACAGTTCCCGTTCCATCACTTTTACCGCCTGCCGATCAAAGCCACGCAGCAGTTCCGGAGCCTTTTCCACCAAAAGTACTTCATCCAGCCGGAAAGACGCCATGATGGCGGCCATTTCACAGCCGATATAACCGCCACCCACCACCAACAAACGCCTGGGGCAATCGGTTCGAACGGTCAAAAATTCGTCACTGGTTTCCGCGCAGTCTGCCCAAATTTTGGGTAAGAACGGGCGGGTACCGGTTGCAACAACAACGGCCTGCGCCTCAAGATGCAGTTCTTCACCACTCTCCTGAGTCACTGTCACCAAACCTGCCCCCACAAGACGCGCTCTCCCCCGGACAAGCGTTACCCCATGACTCTTGAGCAAATTGGCAACATTCTTCGTCAGCCGTGCAACAATCGCTGTCTTGCGTGCAAAGGCTTCTGCGGAGACAAAACTGCTCTCCACATGGATACCGTGTTCCTGGAGTCCGGGCAGATTCCGCAGATGATGGGCAGTACGATACAGTGCCTTGACAGGGATACAGCCGCAGTTCAAGCAAACGCCTCCCAGCCTGCCCTGCTCCACCAGAGCCACCCGAGCGCCCCGCATTGACGCGCGAATCGCCGCAGTGTACCCACCAGGTCCTCCGCCAACAATCACAATATCGTAACGTGTCATGAACATTCTTTCTTAAATTGCACGCAGAAGTTCTCCAGCAACGCAGTACTTCTTTCCCCTTGCCCCTCAAAAACCAGCTGACGCCGTTCATCCCCCAGATAGGAAAAATGCACGCTTATTCCCTCACGGCTCCGGTAATCAATGCGTTCCGCCCATTCCACCACCGTCACAACCTGCTCATTGAGACATTCCTCAAATCCGATATCCTCCAGATCCATCTCGCCATCCAACCTAAACAGATCAAAATGGCACAGATCCAAACGGCCGGGATAAACATTCAGCAAAGTGTAGGAGGGACTGGTCACTACCATCTCTTCTTCACCGCGCAAAGCCTCGCCAATGCCCTGGGTAAAACAGGTCTTGCCGCTTCCCATTTCTCCAATCAAAAAAACCACATTCCCCGCCTGCAGCAGAGAACCCAAGATTCGCCCCGCAGCACGGGTTTCTTCGGCAGAAGCACTTATAAAACGCATCGAATCCACATTTTTTAACAGTTCACTCATAAAACTGCTTCTTGGAGTTCCTTCATGGTTTCCGGCAGCAATTCCGCTACTTCGCAGGCGGTCAATCCGGCCACTCCCTTGACCGCCGCCAGCCTATCTGCCGCCGCGCCATGCAACCACACGCCCAGTGCAGCCGCTTCGGCGGGTTCCACACCTTGAGCTATCAGGCCAGCGATAAGACCGGTCAACAGATCACCCATGCCGCCGCACGCCATACCCGGATTGCCGGTCGTATTGATTGTCACCTGGCCAGAAGGGCTGGCGATAACCGTTCCCGCGCCCTTTAAAACCAGTACAACGTCGAACTCACAGGCGAAATTCCGCGCCACGCCGATACGATCCGCCTCAATTTCCGCAATCGGTTTGCCAACAAGACGCGCCATTTCTCCGGGATGCGGCGTCATCACCACATGCCGAGACTGGCGGTTTCGCAAGACTGAAAGGTTACCACATACAATATTGAGCGCATCGGCATCCAAAACCACGGGTAACACACAAACTTCCAGGAGCCTGCAAACCAGTCTCCCTGTCGTTTGGGCAGTTCCCAAACCCGGCCCCAGAGCCAGCACCTGTTTCCCTTTCAGCAGAGTTACTATCTCATCACAGGCTTCAACACCCAAAAAACCGTTTCCTGCATCCGGCAAGGGGCAGGTCATTGGTTCAATCAACCGAGATTCCAGAATGGCGTTCAGAGAAGCCGGGCAAGCCACCGTTACCAAACCAACCCCCGAACGCACACCACCCAGCGCAGACAGCATCGCAGCGCCGCTTTTCCCGGTGGAACCCGCGACGACCAGCATATGACCGAAACTGCCCTTATGACCGGCCAAAGGACGTTTGGGCAGCAGACGCGCCGCCTCTTCGGTGGTTATTGCTCTAAAAGTTCCAGAAACAGATTCGAGCAACTTACGGGGAAGACCAATATCCACTGACCGGATTTCTCCTCCCAAAACCTTGCCCAAGCCTGTCATCTGCCCCACCTTGGGAGCGATAAAAGTCGCCGAACAGGCAGCCTGGATTCCACAACCCAAAACCCGGCCGCAATTTGCATCGGTTCCGGAGGCGATATCAACCGCGCCTACTGCCGCACCGGAGGCATTGATCCACGTTATGGCCTGCGCAAAGAGCCCTTCCACATCTTTCGCCAATCCGTTACCGAAAATGGCATCAATTACCACCGCAAATCGCCCCAAAGAAGCCTTTGTTGCCTGAAACTGCTCCTCGTTGGCGGCAAAATGCACCGTCATATCGGTTTTCAAAAGAATTTCAAGGTTGATACGGGCATCGCCACCAATGGCTTCATGCTCCGCCAGTACCAGTACCTGCACCTGCCAGCCCCAAAGTTCCAAATGGCGGGCAATCACATAGCCATCGCCACCATTGTTGCCCTTCCCACACACCACCAAAACCGGGCCAGGAAAATACTTATGGAAAAACTCATGGAAAAAGCAGGCCGCTCCCCGGCCCGCATTTTCCATTAAAACCACGCCCGGAACACCATAGTGCTTAATGGCTTCTCCATCCAGGGCCCGGGCTTCTTCAACCGTCAACAACTTCATAAGCGCTCCACCACCACCACGGCCAAGGCATAATCGCCATCATGACTCAGCGACAAATGCAGCGTGGAAAGCCCCCGTTCCTGAAAGATGGCCGCGGCACGTCCTGCAAGCCTCAGTTCCGGCTTGCCGAGAGCATCATGCACCACCTCCATATCCAGCCAGGAAAGACCGCCGCGCAGGCCCGTGCCCAACGCCTTGCAGAAACTCTCCTTGGCCGCAAAACATGCGGCAAGATGCGAAGCCTGAGCGCCATGACCAGCAGCATAGCCCCGTTCACCCACCGTAAAGAGATGCTCCAGCAAGGTCTCTTTTCTTTCCGTCACAAAGCGCTGAAACCGGGAAATCTGCGCCGAATCGATGCCCAAACCAACAACCGCCATCAGCCCAACTCCTCCCGAATGGCTCCGGCAATTTGTTCGGCAAGGTCTGCTATTTGCTGCTTGTTTTCGCCTTCCAGCATCACCC
>JAFPZV010000034.1 GCA_017417085.1 Deltaproteobacteria bacterium
CGATCGCCATTACCGATCACGGCGATTTTACCAATTTTGAGCTGATCATCCCGCGGCTGAAAAAAGCGGTGGCGAGCCTGCGGCGGCACGGCATCGAGGTGCTGGCCGGCATTGAACTGACCCACTTGCCGCCCGAGCTGATGGTGGAGGCGGTTGTTGAGGCCCGCCGTCTGGGCGCGCAGATTGTGGTTTGTCACGGCGAGACGCTGGTGGAGCCGGTGCCGCCGGGCACGAATCGCGCGGCGATTGAGGCCGGCGTCGATATCCTTGCCCATCCCGGCCTGATAACGGAAGCGGAGGTGCGGCTGGCGGCGCAAAAAGGCGTGGCGCTGGAGCTGACCACCCGCCGCGGCCATTCGCTCTCCAACGGGTATGTGGCACGTCTGGCGCTGCAATGCGGGGCGCAGCTGGTGATCGACACCGACTCCCATTCCCCGGACGATCTTACTCCCTGGGCGCAGGCAGAGCGCATCGCGCGCGGGGCGGGACTTGACGAGGCTCAGGTCGCGGCGGCCCACGCCAATTCGGAGCGGCTGCTGAAACGGCTCACATCCTGACGACTTTTTCGGAAGCGACAATTGACAAGCGCCGCGAGATCGGAAAAAGTAGGCAAAATTTTTTATTGAAAAGAAAAAGACACGCATATTTTCTTTTTATGGAGGCGCATAAATGGAAAAACAGGATTGGGATTTTTTGCGGGAACTGATGGCGGCTCCCAGCCCTTCGGGATATGAACAGCCGGCGCAGCGGCGGCTGCGTCAGGAAATGGAGGGCGTGGCCGACGAGATCCGTACCGACTTTATGGGCAACGTCATTGTGCGGATTCGCGGCAAACGGGAAGATGCCCCGCGTGTAATGCTGGCCGGCCACTGCGACGAAATCGGCTTTATCGTCCAGCATATTGATGATGACGGTTTCATCTACTTCAACCCCATCGGCGGCGTCGATCCGCATATCGTGCCGGCGCAGCGGGTGTACGTGCATACCGCCAGCGGTCCGGTTCTGGGCGTGGTGGGCAAAAAGCCCATTCACCTCATGGATACCAAGGATCGGGAAACGGTGGTAAAGTTTAAAAACCAGTACATCGACATCGGCACGAGCAGCCGGACAGAGACCGAGAAGCTGGTTGCCATCGGCGATCCGGTTACCTTTACCGCCGAGCTGGAAACTTTGCAGGGCGATCGCCTGACTTGCCGCGCCTTCGACGACAAGGCCGGGGCCTTTGTTGTGGCGCAGGTAATGAAGGAAGTCCGGCGGTTGGGCGGCGCGACCGCGGATCTCTATGGTGTCTTTACCGTGCAGGAGGAACTGGGACTGCGCGGTGCGAAGGCCAGCGCCTACGGTGTGAATCCGGATGTCGGCATTGCCATCGATACCACTTTTGCCTCCGACTGCCCGGATATCAACAAGAAGGAAGTCGGTGAGATGAAACTGGGCGGAGGCCCCATCATTGCGCGCGGCGCCAATATCAATCCCAAAGTTTTCGAACTTTTGCGGACAATCGCGCGCGAAAAGGCGATTCCGGTGCAGGTCGAGGCAATAGCCCGCGGCACCGGCACCGATGCCAACGTCATCCAGACCAACCGCGACGGTGTCGCCGCGGGCCTGGTGAGCCTGGCGCTGCGCAACCTGCATATGCCAACGGAAGTCATCTCCCGCACCGACATGGAGAACGCGGTCAAGCTCCTGGCGGCTGCGGTCATGCGGATCGAGCGGCGGGAAGACTTCATACCGGAATGATTTTTCTGGAAAAAGCGGGGTACGGTTTGGGCCGCCCCGCTTTTTCATAACTTTTTCCCTCCCTGGAAGAGACGTGAGAAAAATCCTTTCGGGGAAATGCCCAGTTTTTTAATGTGATGTGACGGGAAGAAGCTTTTCGTCCCGCTCTTTACCTCTTTAATTTATAGGATCCCCAAGTTCGAAGACAGTTCTTCAAGGAGAAAGAAACCATGTTTGACGATTCTATCCGGGAGGGCCTGACATTTGACGATGTGTTGCTGGTTCCGGCGCATTCCACCATTCTGCCGCGGGACGCCGATTTGACCACCTGGCTGACGCACAAGATCCGCCTGAACATTCCCCTGATCTCCGCGGCAATGGATACGGTAACGGAATCCCGTACCGCCATCTGCCTGTCGCGGGAGGGCGGCCTGGGTGTGATCCACAAGAATATGCCCCCGGAGGAACAGGCGTTGGAGGTGGATCGGGTCAAGAAGTCGGAAAGCGGCATGATCGTCAATCCCATTACCGTCAATCCGCATGACCGTATCCGCGATGCGCTGGAGATCATGAAGAAGTACCGCATCTCCGGCCTGCCGGTGACCGAAGACGGGCGTCTGAAGGGCATCCTTACCAACCGCGACCTGCGTTTTGAAACCGATCTCGATCAGAGCGTTGATCAGGTCATGACGCATGACAACCTGGTCACGGTGCCGCCTGGCACGACGCTGGAGGAGGCCAAGCGGCACCTGCACAAGCACCGCATCGAAAAGCTCTTGGTGGTGGATGAAAACAAGATGCTCAAAGGACTCATCACCATCAAGGATATCGAGAAGGTCCGCAAGTATCCCAACGCCAGCAAGGACGAACTGGGACGCCTGATCGTGGGCGCCGCCATCGGCCCGGGACCGGATCGTCTTGAGCGTCTGGATCTGCTGATCAAGGCGGGCGTGGATGTGGTGGTGGTGGATACCGCGCACGGCCATTCGCAGGGGGTGATTGACGCGGTGCATGACATCAAGGTGACCTGGCCCAATCTGCAGCTCATCGCCGGCAATGTCGCCACGGCGGAAGCCGCCCAGGCGCTGATCGACGTCGGAGTGGACGCGGTCAAGGTCGGCATCGGACCGGGCTCCATCTGCACCACGCGGGTTATCGCCGGCGTGGGCGTGCCGCAGCTAACGGCCATCCGCGACGTGGCACGGGTAACCCGCAAGTGCGATATTCCGCTCATCGCCGACGGCGGCATCAAGTTTTCCGGTGATGTGGCCAAGGCCATCGCCGCAGGCGGCGATGTGGTCATGATCGGTTCCCTGTTTGCCGGTACCGAGGAAGCTCCCGGCGAGACCATCCTCTATCAGGGACGCACCTACAAGTCCTATCGCGGGATGGGCAGCATCGGCGCCATGAAGAAGGGCAGCAAGGACCGCTACTTCCAGGCGCATGTGGAAAGCGACATCAAGCTGGTGCCGGAGGGCATCGAAGGACGGGTGCCGTTCCGCGGCAGCCTTTCGGAGAATGTCCATCAGCTGCTGGGCGGTCTGCGTGCCGGCATGGGCTACACCGGCTGCCGCACCATCCGGGAGCTGCAGGAGAAGGCGCATTTCATCCGCATCACCGGTGCCGGCCTCAAGGAATCGCATGTCCACGATGTGCAGATCACCCAGGAATCGCCCAACTACCGGATGTTCTAGGCAGACGGTGACGGTTTTTTTGGAAAAAAGGGAGAGCTTATGGATATCCACAGTGAAAAGATCCTGATTCTCGATTTCGGTTCCCAGTACAGCCAGCTTATTGCCCGGCGGGTGCGGGAAAATCATGTCTATTGCGAGATCCATCCTTGCGACTGGCCGATTGAGAAGGTCCGCGCCTTCGCTCCGCGCGGCATCATCCTTTCCGGCGGTCCGCGTTCGGTGTACGAGGAGGGCGCTCCCCAGGCGGACGCCGCGCTATTCGATCTGAATGTGCCGGTTTTGGGAATCTGCTATGGCCTGCAGGTAATGACCCGGCACTTTGGCGGGCAGGTGCTTTCCGCCGGAAAGCGGGAGTACGGCCATGCCGATATCGTACGGCAGGGCGCGCCCGGGCCGCTGTTTGACGGCTTTTTCAAGGAGGAATGCGCATCCGTCTGGATGAGCCACGGCGATCAGGTAACGGTTGCACCCGAAGGTTTCGAG
The DNA here is from genome assembly GCA_017417085.1 of Deltaproteobacteria bacterium. Next base: position 3,897 of record JAFPZV010000034.1, read on the forward strand.
GTGGTGGCCTCCTCGGCCAACGCGCCGATCTGCGCGGTGCAGAATCTGGCTCGCCGTCTCTACGGCGTGCAGTTCCATCCGGAGGTCAACCATACGCGGCGCGGCGAGGTGCTGCTGAAAAACTTTGTCATCAATATCTGCGGCTGCTCCGGAAACTGGACCTCAGGGCGGATCATTGAGGATGCGGTCGGACGGATCCGCGCCCAGGTGGGCAGCGAGCCGGTAGTGCTGGGGCTTTCCGGCGGCGTGGATTCCGCGGTGACCGCGGCGCTGCTGCACAGGGCAATCGGCGATCAGCTGACCTGCATCTTTGTCGATCACGGCCTGCTGCGGCTGAACGAGGTTCAGCAGGTGATGGCGGCGGTTGCCGACAACCTGGGCATCCGGGTGGTGCAGGTCGATGCCTCCGCACGGTTTCTTGGGGCGCTGGCGGGTGTGACCGATCCGGAACGCAAGCGCAAGATAATAGGCGAGCTGTTCATCCGGGTCTTCGAAGAGGAGGCGGCCAAACTGGGCGACATTCACTGGCTGGGGCAGGGCACCATCTACCCGGATGTCATTGAGTCGGCCATTGCGGTTGCCGGCCGCAGCCGGACCATCAAGAGCCACCACAACGTCGGCGGCCTGCCCGAAACCATGAAGATGAAGCTGATAGAGCCGTTGCGCGAGCTGTTCAAGGACGAGGTCCGCGTGATAGGCGAAGCGCTGGGACTACCCCATGCCATGGTCTACCGTCATCCCTTCCCCGGGCCGGGGCTGGGCGTGCGCATCCTGGGCGAGGTGAAGAAGGAATACGCCGATCTGCTGCGCCGGGCCGATGCCATCTACATCGAAGAGCTGCGCGAGGCCGGCCTCTACGATACCGTCAGCCAGGCCTTCGCGATTTTCCTGCCGGTGAAGAGCGTCGGCGTGATGGGCGACGACCGCACCTACGAGTACGTGGTGGCCCTGCGGGCGGTGCGCACCAAGGACTTTATGACCGCCGAATGGTATCCGCTCCCCTACGATCTGCTGGCGCGGGTGAGCAACCGCATCATCAACGAGGTGCGCGGCATCAACCGGGTGGTGTACGACGTATCCGGCAAACCGCCGGCAACCATTGAGTGGGAGTGATTATTCCGTTACATTCTCGTTGAACCTGAAAATGGCTCTTATTTTGAGCCTATGAGCAGGAACGACTGAGGAGCAAAGAAGTACTAACTAAGCCTTGTGTTGCAATCTCCTTGCAGCATGAGGCTTTTTTATTTCGTAGCCAAATATCGTTATGTTTATGGATGCCGTTCACTGAGCCGGACGATCTGGTATGACAGGAGAACAAGAAATGCCCAGGCCGTTCATTAACAGCCTGGGCATCGTTGATGCATGATGTTGATGCAATGTTAATATCTAAAAATTGTTAAAACCTGATAAGTCAAATGATCAGCAAAGAACTCCTTTCTTTGAATTTCTAAGGACAGGAATCTGTGATTCATCTTTATCATCAATATGTTTACCTGCGTACTTTTTAGTCTCATGGGCGATCGTTCCCGAAAGGAGCAGAACTGCCACAATGTTCGGGATTGCCATAAAACCGTTCAGGATATCGGCTATATTCCATATGACATTAAGTTCTGCCAAGGAGCCGGCGAAAATACCACATATCCAAAGAATTTTGTATGCCAGAATGATCTTCTCCCCAAATAAATATTCTGGGTAATCCCCCGGCTTTGCCGGGGGACTAGTAGAGTTTGACTTATGCGGAAGTAGGTTCAAGCCTCCTCTTTGTGAGCTGCTCAGTGCGAGCAAGAGGAGGCTTGAACATGAAGAAGAATACTAGCTTAAGCCACACGGTGTGGGATTGCAAGTATCACATTGTGTGGATTCCCAAGTACAGGCGCAAAGTCTTGTACGGTAACATACGGAAATATCTGAGAGATGTGTTTCATGAGTTGGCTCGGCAACACGAATGCGAAATAGTCGAAGGGCACCTTTGTATCGACCACGTTCATATGTGCATTGCAATTCCGCCGAAGTATTCGGTGAGTGAGGTGGTCGGCTTTATCAAGGGCAAGAGCGCCATTGCGATAGCACGTGATATGCAGGGTCGGGCGAGGAATTTTACCGGCCAAAGTTTTTGGGCACGTGGTTACTTCGTATCCACGGTAGGCCGCGATGAACAGGTTATCCGCGAGTACATTCGCAACCAGGAAGCTGAAGACAGGCGACTGGAACAGCTGAGTTTGCTGCAATAGCCGCCTTTAGGCGGCCCAAGATTCAGCCGCTTTGAGCGGCTCACAGATACAAGCCCCCGGCTTTGCCGGGGGTACTTGACTCAGCCTAACCGATGCATGATCAAAAATCCAATAAAATCACGCTTTATCCTTCATCCCCAATCCGGTGCGTGCCGCCAGAGCGCGAACTTCCAAGTACCCGGCGATTTTCTCCAGCGGCAATCTGCCCGCTGACAGCATCCGGGCCGCACTATCGTGCTTTCCCTTGTTTTCGCCTTCCTTGCAGTCCGGAGAGATGCCTTTCCCATGGCCTCTGGCCCCCCCCCCCGGGTATCCACTTTGTCCGGTATGTTCATCACTGTCATGGGTTCACCTTTTTCGATAATGTTCTGCGTCTCTTCAAAACTGCGGTCTCCCGTCAGTTCCGCCATGAATTTCAGCACCGCATCCACGTGTTTAATCTCCTGTGCAAAAGGCTCGTAATCGCCGTTTCGCCGGATTCTGGCTACAACCCGGAAGTTGAAGACGGACGTCTCTTCATCTGTCAGCCAGGTGAAATATTTATTTTCCCAATTTTTTGCGTTGCTCCGCCAGGAAATCGGTGAGACCGGCAAAGGGAAAGGGCAGGTGGGGGGAGCATGTTGTCGGATGCTTTGCAAAACAAAAACAGGCGGCTTAAATCACATGGATTTGAACCGCCTGTTTGTTTTTATCGGTTACCCGGCTTCGAACCGGGATGCCTGTTCTTCAAGAAACGCTGTTTTTTTCAGGC
>JAFPZV010000035.1 GCA_017417085.1 Deltaproteobacteria bacterium
AGATCCGCCTGCAGGGACTCGGCTTCCAGCCGGCGCTTCCGCACCCTGGCCTTCGTCCTGCCGAAGTCGTACAGCAGCTGGCTGGCGCCCAGCTGATGGCTGTACTCGCTGGAAACCTCGCGCTCCGTTCCGGAAGACGCACGGGAGACTTCGGACGAGCGACGGTACGACGATTCGGCGCCCACCTGGGGATAGAGGGCGGCGCGTTCCTGTCCGACGCGTGCCTGGCCGGCCTGCACATTCTGAAAGCCAGCACGGAGTTCCGGCTGATGCTCCCAGGCGATTTCCCGGCACTGTTCAAGCGTCAGCAGCGCGCCACGAGGCGGCAGTTCCGCTCCCGGCGCAGAGCCTGCCAGCAAGATCAGCACAAGGGCAAACACGCTTCCGCTTCGGCAAAGACAGCGCCTTATACGCCGCATACCACATCTGTCGCGCATGTTTCCTCCACTTCCCTTTGGACATTTTCCGAAAACGCGCCAGAAACAAGGATTGGTAAGGCCCGCAAGTCCACGTATGTTCTCTTTTCCAGAGAAAAGATAACCGCTTTTTTAAAGGGAGAAAACATGAAAAATCAAAGGTTTCCAACAAATATTTTGTTTGCTTGACAGCTGGAAGGACTTACTGCCATATTTCGTCTGGTTAATTGGGCAGCACAACCACTTTCATCAACAAAAAAGGAGGAAAAATCATGCGAAAAACAGCTATCGGCGGTCTCATGATGATGTTGTCGATCCTTGTGGGGTCTCTCACCGTATGGGCGGGAAATGCCTACATCAACGGTATTGACGCCAACTTCCCGCCCTTTGCCTACGTCGATCAGACCGGCAAACCGGCAGGACTGGATGTGGATGCCATTGAATGGATCGCCAAGAAGATGGGCTTCCAGTTCACCCACCAGCCGATGGACTGGGACGGCATCATTCCCAGCCTGAACGCCAAGAAGATCGACTTCATCGCCTCGGGCATGACCATCACCGAAGAACGCGCCCAGGTCGTCAACTTCAGCATCCCCTACCACAAAGTCGAAAACGTGTTTGTGGCCAAGGCAGATTCCAATTTGACGGTTGAGGAAATTCAGACCAAGGGCGGCAAGATCGGCATACAGCGCGGCACTTCCGAAGCGGAGCGCATCGCGGAAGCAAAAGCCAAAAACAACTGGGCCTTTGAGCTGGTCTACTATGATTCCGCTCCGATGGCTGTAGGTGACGTTCTGAACGGCCGTATCATCGCCGCCGCCATGAACGACGCGCCTGCCCAGGATGCCGTGAAGAAACAGCCTGTCAAGATTATCGGTCTCTGCGGCATTCCCGCCGAAGAATTCGGCATCGCCGTACGCAAGGAAGACAAGAACCTGCTCCAGACTTTGAACACCGGTCTGAAAATGCTTATGGCCGACCCCTACTGGCAGGAACTGAAAGCCAAATACATGAAGTAAGCTTGAACAAAAACTGACCGAAATGCCGGGAAGAGAGGATAAACAGGCAAAACACCGCCACCTTTCTTCCCGGTTTTTTCATACGTAGAAACCGCAAGAAGAAAAAATACATGATCGGCATTACCACGACCGTCCCTCTGGAAATTCCTCTGGCTGCAGGGCTTCAAGTAGTTGACCTCAACAACGTGTTTGTCACGCACAAAACACCGCTTACAATGGTGGAAGACGCCGAAACCGCAGGCTTTCCCCGCAATACCTGCGGCTGGATCAAGGGCATCTACAGCGCTATCAGGGAAAAAGGCATCCGCAGGGTGATAGCGGTCACCGAAGGAGACTGCTCCAACACCAAGGCGCTGATGGAGGTACTGGAAAGCGAGGGGATAGAGACCATACCCTTTGCCTACCCCCTCTCGCGCAAGGCACCGGTTCTTGAAGCGCAACTGCGCCAACTGGCCGAAACCCTGGGCACCACGCTGGAAGCTGCGGAAAAGGTCAAAATCCGGCTGGACAAGGTGCGGACAAAGCTTGCGGAAATCGATCGGCTGACCTGGGAGGAAAACCGGGTGAACGGCGTGGAAAACCACCTCTTCCTGGTCAACGCCTCGGACATGAAGGGAGATGTGGCGGCTTTCGAGCAGGAGATTGACGCCTTTCTGAATGAGGCGCATAACCGCGCTCCGGACGAAAAGGAGATACGTCTGGCCTTTATCGGCGTTCCGCCGATCTTCACGGATATTTACGAGTCCATTGAAAATCTGGGCGCGCGGGTGGTTTTCAACGAAATCCAGCGGCAGTTCGCCATGCTTTCCTTTGCGCCCACGCTGGTCGAGCAGTACCGGATCTACACCTACCCGTACAGCATTGCGCTGCGCCTGGAAGATATCCGGCGCGAAATCGCCCGGCGGCGCATTGACGGCGTCCTGCACTACGTGCAGTCGTTCTGTTTCCGGCAGATAGAGGATATGGTCGTCCGCAAGAATATCGATCTGCCGATTCTCACGCTGGAAGGCGACCAACCCGGCGCGCTGGATGCCCGCAGCCGCATCCGGCTGGAAAGTTTTATCGCGATGCTCCGCGCCCGGCGCAAAAAAATCTAAAAAGCAACCGCCACGATTATGCCTCAAACGGTAAAGCACCGTTTGCCGCCTCGGCCTCCATCATTTTCAGCCAGATGCGCGCCGCCAGCCGGGCATCATCCAGCGCACGGTGCCTTTGGCAATCTTCGGGGATGCCGCCCAAAAGCAGCTCGGCGACGGTATCCAGCCGGTGGTTGGGAAAACCGCGGTTGAGCTTGCGGCTCATCTTCAGTGTACACAGGTACCGGTTGGGCAAATCCCGATGGCCTGTCCGCGCCAGTTCCGCGCGCAGAAAGGGAACGTCGAAGGCAGCATTGTGCGCAACCAGCGGATCGGAGCCGACAAATTCGAGAAAATGCGGCAGGATTTCCGCAGCAACCGGCTGCCCGGCAACCATCCGGTTGCT
>JAFPZV010000036.1 GCA_017417085.1 Deltaproteobacteria bacterium
TACAGGATAAGGCGCAAAGAATTTCATGGAATACTTCATTATCTGTCCGCTGTGCTTTTTGGCCGGCTTCGTGGACTCCATCGCCGGCGGCGGAGGCCTGATCTCGCTGCCGGCCTTTCTGTTTGCCGGATTGCCCGTGCACGCGGCCATCGCCACCAACAAGCTGCAGGCCACCATGGGCACGGCCATCGCCACCCTGCGTTACGCCCTGGCAGGCTACGTGGTACTTGGTTCCGCAGCCATAGGCATCTTCTGCGGTCTTCTCGGCTCCAGCATCGGTGCACGGATAGCTCTGGCCACAAATGACTCCGCCTTCCGCATCATCATGCTGGCCATTCTGCCCCTGGTGGCCTTATACGTGCTGCGTGCCAAAGATCTCAGCAAAAATGCCGAAAAACCGCTGCCGCCATCACAAGCCCTTCCCCTCATCGCCACAATTGCCCTGGTCATCGGCATCTATGACGGTTTCTACGGTCCGGGCACCGGCACCTTTCTGATGCTCCTTCTGACCGTTTGGGCACGCCAGAGCCTGCAGCAAGCAACCGGAACCACCAAGGCCATCAACCTGGCGACCAATGTCGCCGCACTGGCCGTCTTTCTGTGGAAGGGCGCGGCGCTCATCCCCCTGGGACTCACCGCCGGGCTGTTCAGCATCTGCGGCAACTGGCTGGGCGCCCACTGCTTCACCCAAAAGGGCTCACGCATCGTCCGGCCCATCATCCTGACCGTGCTCGCCCTATTTGCCGTCAAACTGGTCACGGACATTCTCCATTCTCTTTCGGGATAGTTTTGGCCGATAAAAAGACAAGGAACCTTCACGCAATGTCCAGGCCTCTCCTCCTGATAACCAATGATGACGGCGTACACGCGCCGGGCATACGCGCCCTCGTCGATGCCGTGCGCGATCTGGGCGAAGCCGTCATCGTTGCTCCGGAACGCAACAACTCGGCGATCAGCCATGCGCTCACCATGAACCGCCCCCTGCTGGTATCGGAACCGGAAAAGAACATCCATACCCTGGACGGTACCCCCACCGACTGCGTGATGCTCGCGGTCAACAAGATTCTGCCCCAAAAGCCCGATCTTATTCTCTCCGGCATCAACGCCGGTCCCAACCTGGGCGACGATCTCAGCTATTCCGGCACGGTCGCCGCCGCCATCGAGGGCGCCATGCACGGCGTCCCTTCGCTGGCCTTCTCACTGGCCGGCCCCCCGCCCTACAGTTTCGGGGCCGCGGCGCTGGTGGCCCGAAAGCTGACCGGACTGGCACTTCTCCGGAGACAATCTTCAGGAACGATTTTGAACATCAATATACCCCCGCTCCCCGCCGAAGAAATTCGCGGTTTCCGTTTTACCCGCCAGGGAGCTCGGCACTACAGGGACGCCATTCAGGAAACCCGCGATCCCTGGGGGCGCCGGCATTTCTGGATTGGCGGCGGTGAGGTGCTGAACGAGAGCGGTGAAAACACCGACGAGCAGGCGGTCAACGCGGGCTACGTTTCGATTACTCCCATCCAGCTCGACATGACCAGCATCGAGGGGCTGGCCTGGCTGGAAAGGGAATGGCAACTGTAAAGCGCGGAGAAAAACTTCCTTACAACGTTTTACACA
>JAFPZV010000037.1 GCA_017417085.1 Deltaproteobacteria bacterium
ATACCATTACTTGTGTATTCGAAGAACTTGAAGCTCTCGGATTATCAATACCAGTTCCCATGCCGGAGCCGAAGAAACGCGGCAGACCCAGAAAGGAACCAACAGCGCAAAAAACAAAGCGTCCGAGAGGACGTCCAAGGACGAATCCCGGATCTGCCGTTACTGTATAGTACGGCAGATTGGGAAACTTTTAATTATCGCGCCAAAAAAATATGATTTTTCTTTTATCTTTTTGATTTATATTGGGATTTTAGAATATATTGGGAAAGAAAGAAATGGGGAAAAGAGCCCGCAGAATCGCCAACAGATCTGGCAACAAAGTTGCCATTTCTCCCTAAACGTGGAGCACCCTGCCGGGCAAATTCCGCTAAAAACCGCTCCAGACAAGGATTGGCACGTTCTATGCTTTTGCATGGGACGAGACTGAGCGCAAACAACAATCACAGAACCCAAGAAAGGAAAGCGCCATGAAATTCTCGGAAGAACAGTTCAAGAAACAGGATGAAGCCATCGCTGCCCTGGAAGATCAGCTGTCGAGGCTGAAAAGTCAGGAACAGACTCTGCGCAAGACGCTGGAAGGCGGCCTGCAGACCATGGAAAAACATGGCATCCCGCAGATGAAAGGCGATCTGAACAATATCCCGCCGGAACTTGCCGAGCAGATCAAGGAAGCCCAGGCGGAAGCCAAACGCCAGGGCGCGGCAGCCGCTGCCCAAAGCCCGGCCACTGCGGCGCCGACCACTTCCGGCGGCAGCAAGCGGAAAGGCGTAGTGCGGGCCTAAAACCGCTCCGGGACGCGCCTCAAATATCCGGCAGCACTCTGCGAATATGCAGAAATTTCTGAAAGGAGATCGAAACTTATGTCAATCAGCGGCGTCAACAACACCAACGGCCCTTCCTCCATTTCCGGCAGCGATCTTGGGGTATATGGCACCACCAGCCTGCAGTTCATGTTCGCCAAACTCCAGCTGGAACTGGCCGAGGCCGCCAAGGCAAGCGCCATGGACAAGATGAACGATATCCAGAAGTCCCAGGAAGAGCGCAAACTGGTTTCGAAGTATCTCAACGAATGCCGTCAGGCGCAGGCCGATGCCCAAACGAGCGGCAAAGCCACCGAGATGAGCGCGGAATGCGTGAAATACATGGAAGCACATGGGCTGGCCTACGACAAGACCGGTAACGACTACAAGCACAACAAGGACGAATGGAAGGTGGCCATCACGGCACTGGAGGGGCGGCTGGACGAGCTCGGTTCCGATACCCAGCAGCAGATGGTTTACGTGCAGGACTACATGGGCCAGTACAACTCCTACCTGCAGGGTTCCAATACCCAGATCGCCAATGGCAACCAGACCCTGCAGGCCTTGGCGCGCGGACAGTAAGGGAAAACTCCCCCCGGCCCTTCGGGTCACCTCTCAAGAAGGGGGAAGCTCAACTTGAAAACGAAAAGGAGAAAACCATTTATGTCAATCAGCGGAGTGAATAACACCAGTGGCCCTTCCTCCATTTCCGGTAGCGATCTTGGGGTATATGGCACCACCAGCCTGCAGTTCATGTTCGCCAAACTCCAGCTGGAGCTGGCCGAGGCCGCCAAGACGAGCGCCATGGAAAAGATGAATGATATCCAGAACTCCCAGGAGGAGCGCAAGAGAGTTTCCCAGCTGCTCAACGAATGCCGCCAGAAGCAGTCCGACGCCAGGGGCGGCACAGGCGACTGTCCCTGGGACAAGAAGGCCTCCATGATGAGCGAGGATTGCCAGAAATACATGGACCAGCATGGGCTGGCCTACGACAAGACCGGCAACGACCGCGCCAACAACGAGGAGGAGTGGAAAGTGGCCATCACGGCGCTGGAGGGGCGGCTGGATGAACTCGGCTCCGACACCCAGCAGCAGATGGTCTACGTGCAGGACTACATGGGCCAGTACAACTCCTACCTGCAGGGTGCCAACACCCAGATCAGCAACGGCAACCAGACCCTGCAGTCCCTGGCACGCGGGCAGTAAGCTGGAACCGGTCCCCTCTCAGGGCAGGGGTTCACACGACATCAACAAATTTAATTTTTGCAAGGAGAAACCGCTATGGCCGAAGCATTGAAACAGGATCCGGAACTGCGAAAACTGATGGTGGAGATGATGAAGGAATCGGGAGAGCCCCAGGCCGAGGCGGCGGTAGACGCCATGTGGCAGGCGATCGCCGGCGGCGCGCGCATCGCCGACGTGCTGAGCATCTCCAAAGAGACCCTGGAGGCTGGTTACGCCTACGGTTACAACCTGTACTCCGCGGGCAACTTTCAGGATGCGGCCGTCATGTTCCGGGGGCTGTGCATCTACGATCCTGACGATCCCCGCTACTGGATGGGCCTGGGCGGCTGTTTGCAGGCCTGCGGCAACTACGACAAAGCCATTGACGTATACGGCATGGCGGGTGTGGCCGGGGCTATGCAGGATCCGGCGCCCTTCTACCATGGCGGCATCTGTTGCCTGAAAAAGGGCGATGCCGAGGGCGCGCGGGTCTCGCTGGAAACCGCGCTCACGCTGGGCAAGGAGAGCAATCCCGCCCACAAGGCCTGCCATGACAAGATCCGCGGGCTGCTGGCCTCCCTCAAGGAGGCGCAGAAGGAGGCCAGGGCATGAGTACCACTGTTCAGAACAACGGCGCTGTCAACCCCGCGTTTCCACTTGCGCTGGAAGCGCTCGATGCGGCGAAGAGCCAGGGAACTCCGTCCGATTTTACCATTCCCGGCGCAAAGGAAACCATCAGGAACCTGCTGGCGCAACTCAACTATCAACTGCCGGCTCTGGAGTCTCCCGATCCGGAAATCAGCCAGGAGGCAATGAAAGAGCTCAGGACCTTGACGCTCGGAGGCCTGTCGCTGGAAACGCTGCTGGACGCGGTCGGCAACGAGGAGCGCAAGACCGAGTCCAAGTCGGGTGTTGCCACCTTGAAGGCCAACGCGCAGGAACGCAAGGCGGCCAACGACGAAAAGATCAAAAAGTTGCAGGAAGAACTGGAAAAGGCCAAGCAATCCAGTTTTCTGGACGGCCTGCTCAAGGTGTTCAAGTACATCGCCATGGCGGTGGCGGTGATCGGCGCGGTAGCCACAATCGCCGCTTCCGGCGGCGCGGCGGCGCCGATCATCCTCGGTGCGGCCGCCCTGCTGATGACGGCGGACAGCATTACCCAGGAGGCGACCGACGGGAAGGTGGGCTTCGGGCCGGGCTTCATCGCCGGCAAGATCGCCGAGGCCTGCGGCGCCAGTGAGGAGACTGCACAGTGGATCCAGTTCGGCGTGGATCTCGCGGTCTCCATCGCACTCATGGCCGGCGGCGCCGTCGCGGCGTCCAAGGCGGTCAATACCGCGGCCAAGGCTGCCGACGCGGCGAGCAAATTTCAGAAGATAGCGGGTACGGTCTCCAAGGCCTCCGCCATTGCGGGAGCCGCGACCGGCGTTGCCCAGGGCGCGACCGGCATTGCCAACGCCTTCAACGAGAAGGACATCGCCACGCTTCAGGCCGACCAGAAGCGGATGAACGCCATTCTGGAGAGGCTTGCCCAGGCCAATGATCTGACCGTGGAGCATCTCAAACGGACCCTTGAGCGCGTCGAGGATCTCTTGCAGCAGGTCGCGGAAATCGTCGATGGCAGCGTGGAAGCCAACATTTCCCTGATGACCGGTCAACCACCGGCCATGGCCTGATCCCCCAAACATACGGAAGGAAAACATTATGAGCACCCGTATTGAGCAAAGCACCGGGTATGATCCGGCACTTTACAACCAGCTGATTCAGGAAGCTGCTCAGAAAAACGTGAGCAGCGCCACGGTGGATGCGGCGCTGTTGCAGGCGATAGACGCGGGCAAGAGCTTCACGGAGGCGGTAAAGCAGGTTCAGAATGATCTGCCCATACTGGCACCGGCGAACACCAGCAACATCAACGACGGCCTGAAGGCGTGGAGCGGACTGGCCAGCGCCAGCCCCTGTGCGCTGATGGCAGCCCTCCTGATCAAGGATTCCGCCGAATCGCACCGCCAGAACCGTGACCGCATCATGGCGGAGGGCGAAAACATCGCCCAAAAGATGGAGGAAGAGGCCGACAAGCTGGAGGAAGGCGCCATGCAGAAGTTCTGGTGTGCTGTTGCCGCCAATGCGGCGACCATTGCCACCTCGGCAGGTAGTATGGCCATCGCCGGCGGCGCAGGCAAGACCGGAAATATGTCGAACGAGACGCGGGCTGCCTTTGCCCAGGCCAACAGTGCCATTGGAAGCGGCATCGGCGGCATTATTAACGCCGGAGGAGACTACGCCCAGGCCATGCGCCAGTCCGAGGCCAAAAAGATCGAGGCCGATCAGGAGCGTCTCCGCACCGCGCAGGAACTGCTCAAACAGCACAACGAACAGCTGCGCGACGTTATCGCCAAAGCGCTGGACTTCATGAACAGCATGCAGGCCAACATGAACCAGACCAGGGCAAGAATTCTGGGCTGACACACAGCCTCGTCCTCTCTTTTCCGCAAAAAAGCCATTGTGAAACAGTTCGGCAAAGCATCGCCCCCGACTGTTTTACAATGGCTTTTCTTTTCCGCGATATTTCTTTTGGGTACGTTGTTCCCTGCCGTCACCCCGCTTCGAAAAACTGCCGCATGGCGGCGAGTACCGTCTGCGTATCGCCCTCGGCGCGGCGCGTTTTGGGCAGGGAATCCAGAAACAGCGCGCCGTAGTACTTGTTGACCACGCGGCTGTCGAGGATCAGCACCACGCCGCGATCGGTGCGGCTGCGGATCAGCCGCCCAAAGCCCTGCTTGAAACGGATCACCGCCTGCGGCACGGTATATTCGCGGAAAGGATCGCCGCCCTCGCGCTGCAGGGCATCGACGCGCGCCTGCTGAATCGGTTCGGTGGGGACCCTAAATGGCAGCTTGACGATGATGATCTGTTCCAGCGCCCGCCCCGGCACATCCACGCCCTCCCAGAAGGAATCGGTGGCAAACAGCACGCTGGTGGGATCGCTTACAAAGGTTTGCAGCAGCCGGTGCCGGCTGTCGTCTCCCTGGCACAGGCAGCGATAGCCGTGAGCCCTTAAGGATGGCGCGGCTTCGGCAAAGACCCGCCTGAGCAACGTATAGGCGGTGAAAAGCACGAAGGTGCGGCCATCCGCGGCCAGTATCGCCCGTTCGCACAGATCGCGGGCGGCAGCCGGAAAATCGCCGCTGTTGGGGTCGGGCAAATCGTTGGGCAGGGCAACCAGCGCCTGGTTGGGAAAATCGAAGGGCGAAGCCAGCTGCAATTCGCTTAAGCGGGCATTTTCCTCCGCAAGCCCCACCCGCGCCCGGAAATAGCCGAACGACTTGCGCACCGCCAGCGTCGCGCTGGTCAGCACCACCGTTTTGTGATGCCCGAACAGATGTTCGCGCAGCAGAGGCGCAACGGTCAGCGGCGCGACGCAGAGCCGGCAGATGACGCCCGATGAACGCCCGATGCGCCCCTGCGTCACCTCCATCCAGACGCAGTGTTCTTCGTCGCAGTCCACAAACAGCCGCAGGGAAGCCGCCAGCCGTTCCAACCTTCCCGCCGCGGCCGACACATCCACCAGCACCGCCGCCAGTTTCTCCCCTTCCAGATCCCCGCAACGCTCAATCAGGCCGCGCAAGCCCTTTGCAAGCGCGCAGGTATCGCTTTCCAGTTCCAGCACCTTTTCGCGGATCGCCTCCCAGGCTCCGGAAACGGCAAAGGCACCCGTCACGCGAAGGCGCAGATCTCCCTGGGGCTGCTGCATAAATTCGCGCACCCGGAAAGCCACGTCTTCCAGCGTTGAAATCGCCTTTTCCCGCAGCCTGTCGCCTCCCTTCGCCAGTTTTTGAACCGTTTCGAAAAAATCAACGTAGAGCGCATTCTCCGACGACGGAATCAGCATGGAAAGGCTGTTCAGCAGCCGCGGCAGAAAACCCGCGTCAACCTTGCGGGGATGGCGCAAACGGTTGAGCAGCCGCACAAACCCAAAACGGGTCACCTCACTGGAGAAGAAACGGGTCGCCCCGTCTTCCAGATGATGCGCCTCGTCCAGAATCAGCCGGGTACTGGCCGGAAGCAGCGCGGTAGCCGAATAGTTGCCGCTCTGCGCGCGGATGGCCAGATCGGCCATCAGCAGCGCATGGTTGACCACCAGCAGATCCGCCTGCGCGGCCAGCCGCCGTGCCCGCTGCAGAAAGCAGTCGCCGAAAAAGGGACAGAGCACATGGAGACACTGATCCAGTTCACAGCAAACTTCCTCCCAAACCGTTTCCGACGGCGCAAACGGCATCGAAGCCCGTGAGCCATCCCGTGTTTCCAGGCTCCATTCGGCAATCCGCTCCAATTCCGTTTTCTGTGCATTCTCCAGCAGGTCCGGCTCCTGACGCGCATCCTCCAGACGCCGCCGGCACAGATAGTTGGAGCGCCCCTTGAGAAGCGCGGCACGGAACCCGACGCCGCTGGCATGACGCAGCAGGGGAATATCCTTGGAGATCAGCTGTTCCTGCAAATTGATGGTATTGGTCGAGACAATGACCCGTTCCCGGTTGGAGGTGCTCCAGAGCACGGCCGGCAGCAGATAGGCCAGGCTCTTGCCGGTGCCGGTGCCGGCTTCCACCAGGGCCAGCCGATCCCGATTGAAAGCCTCCGCAACCGTCAACGCCATGCGCAGCTGCTCCGGACGTTCCTCATAGCCGGAAAGCGCGGCCGCAAAGCGGCCATCCGGAGCGAAACACCGGCCGATTGTTTCCAAATCCAGAGGAATAATCTTGTTTTGCGGCAGTGGTTCCACAACTCTGTACACATTGTTCACAGAGTTGTCCACAATATAGAAGGCCACGCTCAAGGTCGCCAACTGCGCGGCAATACTGATATCCGGCGAAGAAGGCCGCAGATCTCCCGAGGGATGGTTGTGAATAACGACGCCCCCCGCCTCGCAACGGGCGGCAACCGCCGGGACAGCATTATGCGAACCGCGTGCCGCGACACTTACCTGTGCAACCTGAGCCCTTTCGTTCAACGTGCCGACAAAAAACACCTCGTTGCCGTTTGCCGCGGCAATTTCCGAGCGCAGCTCATGGACAACATCCGGCGTAAAGGTCCGCTGCACCTGTCCTGCACTCTGTGGGGAAGCCGGGGGCACGCTCAATCCTTTTCAAGAGGGGCGCAAAACGCCTCATGGGAAGGGCAAACCGGAAGCGTCATCTCGATCTCTTCGATGCGCCGGTCGGAAAGCTTGGCCACCCGAAACACAATGTTTTCAAACTGGCACTGATCACCTTCATGAGGAATGGAACCAATCAGCTCCATAATGAAACCGGCCATGGTGTTGGCGTGACGTTCCGACAGATTCAGGCCAAATTTGCGGTTGATCGCATGGATGGGAGTGGCGCCGTCCACCAGAAAACGCCCCGGCTCCAGTTCGCGCACCGGCACTTCCTCGTCCACCAGATCGTGCTCGTCGTGAATCTCGCCGACAATCTCCTCAAAAATGTCTTCCAGTGTGACGATTCCCTCCATGCCGCCGTACTCGTCGATCACCACCGCCATCAGCAGGCGCCGTTCACGGAAAGATTCCAGCATGGCCTCTATAGGCTTGGATTCCGGCACAAAATAGGGTTTCCGCACAATCTTGCGGAGCGAGAACTGCTCGGGCTTGCCAACGAACTGGAAAATGTCCATCGCGTGGACCACGCCGCAGATGTTGTCCAGCGACTCCTCGAACACCGGATAGCGGGAATGCTCCTCATCACGCACGAACTGCAGCACTTCCTCATAGGGCGTGTTGATTTCGATGCCTTTCACCTCTATCCGCGGCACCATGACATCCCGGGCATAGGTCTTGGAAAGTTCGAAGATCCCGTGCAGCATCTTCCGCTTTTCCTTGGCCACCACGCCGCTCTTTTCACCGACCGCGATCATGGTGCGGATCTCCTCCTCGGAAATCACCGCTGTTTCCTCGGATTTCCCGAGAAACCGGGTCAAAAGCCGGTTGAGCCCGCCAATGGCCCATAAAACCGGTTTCATGACCAGCATGATGCTCTGCAGGGGACGCAGCACCCGGAAAGCAATAGCTTCCGGATGGCTGGCCGCAAAGACCTTGGGGATTATTTCGGAGAAGATCAACAGCGCCGGAGTCAGGATGACGATGGTCAGCAAATTGCCGTAGCGGCCAAAGATCCGCATGAAAAAGGTGGTGGCAAACACCGAGGCCGCGATGTTGACCAGATTGTTGCCCACCAGAATGGCGGCAATCAGGTCATCCGGCGGATTGAGCAGCTTTTCCAGCTCCTTTGCGCCAGGCCGGTTCCTGCTGGCCAGATAGGTCAGGCGGATCCGGTTCAGGGCCAGCAACGCGGTTTCGGAACTGGAAAAAAAGGCCGAGGCAGCCAGCAGCAGCAGCAGGCCGGCAATTTCCATGGGAGTCTGATCAAAGGTCATGAGCAAAAGATCCGGTGAGATAAATATTTGTTGTCCCTGTTTATATAACTCAAAGGATGCAATGGATGAAAGCGCAAAACCCGCAAAACAAAACCTTTGCATTCCGCCCACTTTCCCCGCTACATTTCCTGTAAAAATTTCGCAAAGGAAGGCTGCCATGTCCACTCAGGAAAACGCCGCGGCCCGTCATCAGGAGCTGTGCCGCCTCATTCACCATCACAACTATCTCTATCACGTGCTGGATTCTCCGGAAATCGGCGACGCCGACTACGATCGGCTGTTCCGGGAACTGCAGGATCTGGAGAAACGTTTTCCGGAGCTGGCCACGCCCGATTCCCCGACCCGGCGCGTGGGCGCCCCGCCGCTTGCCCGTTTTGCGCCCGCACCTCATGCCATTCCCATGCTGTCCCTGGACAATGCCTTTACCGAAGGGGATCTGCGCGACTTTGACGCGCGCGTGCGGCGCGCCCTGAAAGTGACGGACGCCATCGACTACTTCTGCGAACTGAAGCTGGACGGGCTGGCCGTCTCGCTGCGTTACGAAAACCGGCGCCTGACGCTGGGCGCCACCCGCGGCGACGGCAGCACCGGAGAAACCATTACCGACAACCTGCGCACGGTGCGCGCCATTCCGCTGCTCCTGCACGACGATGCGCCGGATCTTCTGGAAGCGCGCGGAGAAGTCTACATGAACCTTGAGGAATTCCGCGCGCTCAATGCCCAGCGCATGGAAGAGGGCGAGCAGGTCTTCGCCAACCCTCGCAACGCCGCGGCCGGCAGCCTGCGTCAGCTGGACTCCGCAATCACGGCCCGCCGCCCGCTGACCATGGCCTGCTACGGCATGGGCGCAGGGGCGCAGGGGCGCTTTCAACGCCATTCGCAGATGCTGGAAACGCTGCGCGCCTGGGGCTTCAAGGTCAATCTGGAGTACTGCCGCAAGGCCCGCGGGGTGGAAGAAGTTGTTGCCTTCTACCGGGAAGTCCAGGAAAAGCGCGATCAGTTCCCCTTCGAGATTGACGGCGTGGTAATCAAGGTGGACCGGCTCGACTGGCAGGAAACGCTGGGCGCCACCACCCACGCGCCGCGCTGGGCCATCGCCTGGAAATTTCCGCCGCGCCGGGCGCAAACCCGGATCCGCTCGGTGCGCCTGCAGGTAGGGCGCACGGGCGCCATCACACCGGTGGCGGAACTGGAACCGGTGCGCCTGAGCGGCGTGACGGTCTCCAACGCCAGCCTTCACAACTGGGACGAGATCGCGCGCAAGGATATCCGCACCGGCGATCAGGTCATTGTCGAACGCGCAGGCGATGTCATTCCCTACGTGGTCGCCGCCCTTCCCGAACTGCGCAACGGCTCCGAGGCTCCCATACCGCTCCCCGCAAGCTGCCCGGTCTGCGGCAGCCCGGCCGTCCGCCTGAAGGACGAGGTAGTGCCGCGCTGCCAGGGGATGGACTGCCCGGCACGTCTGCGGGAGGCCCTGCGGCACTTCGTCGCACGCGACGCCATGGATATCGAGGGACTGGGCGGGCGCACCATCGATCAGCTGCTCGGTCAGAAACTGGTCGCCAGCGTGGCCGATCTCTACACCCTGCAACGAGAAACGCTGCTTCAACTGGAACGGATGGGCGAGACGCTTGCGGACAAGCTGCTGAACGCCATCGAGGCCAGCAAAAAGCGCCCGCTGCCCAAGGTACTGAATGCCCTGGGCATCCGCCATGTGGGGGCGCATCTGGCGCGGGTGCTGGCAGAGCACTACCGCTCGCTCGAAGCGCTTGCCCTGGCCAGCAGCGATGAACTGCAGGCAATCCACGAGGTGGGGCCGGAAGTGGCGGAGAGCGTGACCGCCTTCTTTCAGGCGCCGCACAACCGTGAACTGATGGAGCGGCTGAAACAGCTGAACGTCCTGCCCGATCCGGAAAGCGGCGAGACCGGAAGCGCCTTTTCCGGCAAAACCTTTGTCTTTACCGGAACACTTGGCCGCCTGACCCGTCCGGAGGCGGAGAACCTGGTGCGCCTCCACGGCGGCCGCGCCGCCGGCACGGTCAGCAAGAAGACCAGCTACGTGGTGGCGGGCAGTGATGCCGGCAGCAAGCTGGACAAGGCGCAGGCACTCGGCCTTACCGTGCTGAACGAGGCACAGTTTCAGGAGATGCTGGAGCAGGCGCAAGAACAGGACGGCATGAAGTAGGCGCCGACTGTTCAGAGGACGCTGCCGGTGCTTCCTTTTTCCCGGCCCGGCAGCAGCCGGGCGCCGTTTTCGAGGATCTCTTCCAGTTCGGCATCGGAAAGGTGCAGGCGCCGCTGGAGCACTTCCATCTCATCGGCCGGATCGAAAAGCGGGTAGTCGCTGCCGAACAGAATCCGCTCACGCGGATGATGGTTGAAGATGTCGAACAGCAGCTGATCGGAAATGTCGTACAGGGAACTCGACGTATCGAAATAGACATTGCGCCCGGCAAGATGCTCCACCACATACTGCCAGTGCTGAAAGCCACCGAAATGCGCGGCGATGACCCGCAGCCTGGGGAACCGTTCAAGCTGGGCCGCCATCTTCTGCGGACTGGAAAAATTCTCCTCCGGCGGCAGACGGTCGCCCACATGCACCATCAGCAAAAATCTGTCGCCTATCGCCTCCAGAATCGGATCCAGCCGCGGATCGTCCAGCGCGAAGCCCTGAAAATCCGGATGCAGCTTGATGCCGATGACCCCTGCCTTTTCAAGCCGCTCCAGTTCCTGTTCCCACTGCCCGAAACCGGGATGAAAGGTGCCAAAGGGTTCCAGCATCGGGTAGTTTTCCCGGATATGAATCGCCCAGTTGTTGGCGGGAATGACCTGTTCCGGTTTGGTCGCCGCGCAGTGCAGCAGCGCGCGATTTATGCCGGCGCGTGTGAGCCGCGGCAGCAGATCCTCCAGAGTGCCGTTTCCCACCGGAGGAATCCGGTAATGATTTTCCAGCTGATGCACGACTTTGTCGGCGATTTTGGGATGAAACGCATGGGTATGCACATCAATAAACATGGAAACACTCCTGACTTGGAAATATAATATCGTTGCTGTACTGGGGCGATGATCGGGTTCCCGGCTGTTTTACCGCCAATGCGCCCGAAAAGCACTGCTTTTTCTTCAACAACCATCCGAAAAACGTGGCGAAAATATGCCGGGGAGGAGAGACCCATGGAGAATTTCACCCATATCGTGCAGACGCTTTCCGCAACTCTGGGCGTCGCCTGGGCCAGCGGCATCAACCTGTACGCCGCCCTGCTGGTTATCGGATTGCTGGGCGCCACCGGTTCCATCGCCCTGCCGGAACATTTGCAGATGCTTTCCCATCCGCTTGTACTGGCAGCTTCGGGTTTCATGTACCTGGTGGAGTTTATCGCCGACAAGATTCCGGGTGTGGACAGCGGCTGGGACGCACTCCACACCTTTATCCGGATTCCGGCGGGCGCGGTTCTTGCGGCAGGCATGGCCGGATCGGTCGATCCGGCGATCTCGCTGGCGGCGGCGGTGGTCGGCGGCGGACTTGCGGCGGGATCCCACGCCACCAAGGCGGGGACCCGGGTACTCATCAACACCTCCCCGGAACCCTTTTCCAACTGGACAGCCTCCGTTTCCGAAGACGCGCTGACGGTGGGCGGCATTTTCCTTGCGCTGAACCATCCCTGGCTGTTCCTGGGCCTGCTCCTGATTTTCATCCTGTTGATGATCTGGCTGCTTCCCAAAATCTGGCGGGGTGTCAAGGGGATGTTCCGGTTTATCGGACGATTGTTTGGCAGGGCACGTTCATAGAAAACCGGAGAGATCCCCTGGAATTTAGTCTCGCGTTCCATTTTTATGCCGGGAACAGTTGGCAAGGTGGAGCAGCTTTTCTCATGCCATCATGAAATTGCAAGAAACGGCAAAGTATATTAAGCTCCGTAAAAGCCCCGAAAGAAAACCTCCACTACCTCACAGGGCAAAAAGGGCGGCATGATATCCGGCTACAAAACACCGGGCATGTCCGCATCAAAAGGGAAAACATGAATTTTCGCCTATTGCGGCAAAAACAGACAGGGTGATCGGGAATACCGGTCTTGTCCCGATGGAGCGGAACGACCGAAGACGGAGGCACTTGACTTATGAAAAATCACATGGAGCTTTCCGAAAGTCTGGAAGATTATCTGGAAGCCATTCTTGATCTGGAACGGACCTGCAAGGTTGCCCGTACGAAGGACATTGCCGAAAAGCTGGACATCAAACCGGGCTCCGTGACCGGGGCCCTGCGGGTATTGGGAGAAAAAGGACTGATCAACTACTCTCCGTACAGCTACATCACGCTCACGCCACAGGGCGAGAGCCTCG
>JAFPZV010000038.1 GCA_017417085.1 Deltaproteobacteria bacterium
GCGAAATGCCCGCCAAATGCCGCAGAACTTCCCGATTGCTTCGCCCTTCCGGAGGAAGCGGCCGATCCAGATCGCTGAAGGCGCCCAAAATGGATTCTTCAACATCCCGATCCTCAAAAACACCAGATGCGGCCCATTCCGCAGCCCGCCGGTAGTCACGCAAGGTTCCGGCCAGTCTCGGATCGCGATAGGAAGCCATTGCGAACACGCCGGCTCCCGGATCGAACGAGGCAAGTCCGCCATATGCACCGCCTTTTTCCCTGATTTCGCGATGCAGAAAGCAACTGCGCAACAGCTTGGCCAGCACCAGCAACCCGGCGCAATCCTCATGCTCCAGCGTAACAGCGGGCCACACCCGCGCCACGTAGGAAACCGCCGCCGGTATGGCCACTCCCACAGCCCGCGCTGCCGGAGACGCCGCCCCCGAAAGGCACCGGGCGCCATTGCCGCATCCCGCATGTCCCTTTGTCAGAATGGGCAAACTGTCAAGCAGCATGGGCAAATCACCCGGAGATGTTAAAGCAGAATACTGGATACTTCCATTCTCCGCCAGAAAAATTTTCAGTTCCTCAAGACGCGCTTCAAAATCCGCCCAGCCCGAATCATCCAGCCCGGCCAGCGTGCAAACCTGACGAATGAAGCCAATGCCGGACCATTCCTCCCGCCTTTGGCCGGCTGCACTCAAAGAAGCGGCCGCGAGCTGCATCGCATAACGGTGGCCAGAGTCGGCAACCGAGTTGACCAGCGACACCTTCAGTTGATCCAGTAGGGTCGCAAGCCGTTTGCGATCCCTGAAATCCGGCGCATACAGCAGATCCCTCAATATTTGAAACATCTCCTTCTGATTGCGCATCAGCGCCTTGCCGCTGACGGACAGCAGCAAGCGATGATCACGAAGACCGGAAGGAGCGCCCAGCACAAGAGGCGTGGCCGAGACCCCGCCGGTTGCGGCGGCAATCCGCCGGGCCATGGTCAGATAATCGTCCCCGCCCGCGCCGACACGGGTCAGCAGAAACGAAAAGACCGGCACATAGGCGCGCACATGCTCCGGGACATCCGCCAAATCCAGCCAGGATCCAAAATAGCCAATGCCGTTGGTCGAAAGTTCAAAACCAAAGAGCGGCGCGCCGTTGTGCGTCATGTTCTTCCAGGGGGTGGCGTTCTCCTCGGCGGGAATGTCTTCCAGACTCAAGCTCGGCAGACAGGAAACATCGTCGGCGCCTTCCTGAAAGTCTTGGAGTTCCTGCGCCTCGTCGACCAGTTGCTGGCGTTCCTCCGGTGAAAGCGCCGCCAGTTTTTCCCGCATGGCTGTAGCGGTCGCGGCGTTCTGGCGTTCCTCCTCTTTCGGATCCGGTTTAAGCAGCAGCGAAACCCTGTGGGGATTGTCCAGCAAATGCTTACGGATCAGACCTTCGAAAAAGCCATTTTCCGCCTCGCGGCGAATCGTTTCGATGTGTTCGTCAAAACGTAAGGCAGCCAGGGGATCGTCGCAGTGCATCCACGTGCCAACCAGGCGCATCAGCAGCTGCAGCCCGTAGGGCTCGCCGCCGCCAATTTCGCGGTGGGCGAGTTCCAGCTGATGGATGGCGGATTCGACGCGTTCCCGCTCGAAACCGGCGGCGGCCGTCTTTTCCAGCGTCTCCAGTATCAGCTTTTCCAGATCGCCTGCCTGCCCGGGATCGGTTCCCTCAAGACCGGCGGCGAAAAAAGTTTCGCGATTTTCGTCGTGATAGCCGGAACCGGGGCAGATCCCCTCTCCCAGCCGGGAATCGATCAGCGCCTTGCGCAAAGGTGCGGCGGCATCCCCCAAAAGCAGCTCGGAAAGCAGGGACAGGCCCAATCCTTCAAGCTGATCCTCAATCGGATTGGTCAACCAGCCCATAAGCAAAAGCGCGCGCCGCTCCAGGGTCTGGCCAGCTTCCAGTGCAAAGCTTTTTTCCACATACTTGGGACTGGAAAAACGCTGTTCCAGCGGGACGGCGCTTTGAACCGTCTGGGTGCCGAAATGGCGCAGCACCCGCTCATGAACCAGCTCCAGCGTCTCCTCCAGCGGGAAACTGCCATAGGAGTAGAACAAGGCGTTGCTGGGATGATAGTAGGTGTCATGAAACTGTCGCAGTTCCTCCCAGGTAAGGTCGAGGATGGCATCGGGCTCCCCGCCGGAATTCCAGCCATAGGTGGTCGTTGGATACAGTGCCTCGGTCAGACGGTAATAGGCCAGCGTGGCCGGATTGGAAAGCGCGCCCTTCATTTCATTGTAGACCACGCCCTTTGGAAGCAGCGTTTTCCCGCCGTCCAGCTCAAAACGGATCCCCTCCTGGTGAAAATCGGTGCGCCGCAGAAGCGGAAAGAAGGCCGCGTCGAGATAAACCTCCATCAGATTATGGAAATCCTTGCGGTTCTGGGTAGCAAAGGGGTAGAAAGTCCAGTCGCTGGCGGTCAGGGCATTCATAAACGTGTTGAGACTGCGGTTCAGCATGGAAAAGAAAATGTCCCGTACTGGATAGCGCCGGGAACCACACAGCGTCGTATGTTCAAGAATATGAGCCACACCGCTGGAGTTGAGGGGCGTGGTGCGGAATCCGACGCCGAACACGTTTTCCTGGTCGTCGTTGGCCAGATGCACGAAACGCGCGCCGGTCGCTTTGTGCCGCAGCTGGTGCAGTGTCAGGCGGAGATCCTTCAATTCGGTTACACGCTCGGTAACAAATCCTGAATGTTCTGTGGGCATGGGCCTCGATCCTTCCCTTCCAAAGAGAGACAAGCGCCTTGATGGCGGTTCATGGTGACGCCGGCTTTCCCGACGAACGGGAACAGGGGCGGCTCATTAATCTTTGCCTATCCTAAAATATTTCTGACGTCACGTCCATGCCCCATATTCGTAAAAAGGCGCCCAAAGATGGCTGGAAAATGGCCGCAGTGTGGCGGGACATTGACAGCCCACGATAAAAATGGTTTATTTTTAAAGGAGAGTTAGCAAAAAAATGTAACGGTGTGAAAAAAGTTCTCTCTTTCTCAAAGGGGGGCGCTATGGAGAAATGCCCGGTCTGTGGTGAACAGACAAAAGGAAAATACTGGTGCGGCAACTGCAAAACCGTTTTTGTCTGTCCGGCGCCCAACTGCGGCTTTTCCATCAAAAAACCGGGGACGGAGGAGTGCCCGCGCTGCGGACTGCTGTTTGCAGACTACATGGAGAAGCGCAAGATGTACAAACGCTGTTCCAAGTGCAAAAAAAAGCAGGGGCTTGCGGAAATGCAATGCCGCTACTGTCGGCACTGGTTCAACTGCCCGGTCTGCGGACACCGCATCACCACCACCAGCGCCTTCAGCTGCCCCCACTGCGGAAACAATCTCTTCAAGTAAGTTCCTTCTTGCAAGCGGACCGGAGAATGTTTCCCGCACAGGTCGTCGCGCTGTTTTGGAGAAACACCGCCGCTTCAGCAAAAACAGCAGTGGCAGGGTAGCTCAGTGGCAGAGCGAGTTGTTCAAAAATGGCTCATATTCCGTGAACCCAGCAGCAAATCCCATTTCGACTAGGCCACCGGTTCGAATCCGGTCCCTGCCTTCAAATTTGAACAGTGACCCTCACAGCAATTTTTTGGTCATATCCATGCACGCCA
>JAFPZV010000039.1 GCA_017417085.1 Deltaproteobacteria bacterium
AATTGTGCTTGACTCCGGACACGGTATCTGGGGGCTTTTCCACGTTTACGGCTCCGGCTCTCCGTCCGCGCCATTCTCCTCGTCCTCTTCGCCGCCGTTCTCTTCAGTTTCGGCTTCGGCGTCATCAAAGAGGCGGCCATCGGCATCGTCGGTCTCGTCGTCATCATCCTTTTCCGCCAGTTTGGCCACCGCGACGACCACTTCGCCCGCATCCATATTCATCAGCCGGACTCCCTGGGTATTGCGGCCGATAACAGAGAGATCGCCGACCCGGGTGCGCAGAATCTTGCCCTGGCTGGTAACAAGCATCAGATCCTCGTCCTCGCCGGTCATCTTGATATCGACCACCGGCCCATTGCGTTCGGAGGTCTTGATGGTGATGAGGCCCTTGCCGCCCCGGCTCTGCAGGCGGTATTCCCCGATGCGGGTCCGTTTGCCGTAGCCGTTGCGGGTCACGGACACCAGATACCCGACCGTGTTTTCGGAAACCACCTCCATGCCGATAACCCGATCGTTTTCCACAAGCGTCATGCCGCGCACGCCGCGGGTGGCACGGCCGGTGGGACGCACATCCTTCTCCGAAAAGCGGATCGACATGCCGTTCTCGCTGGCCAGAATGATATCGTAGGAACCGTCCGTCAGACGCGACGAAACCAGCCGGTCCCCTTCCTCCACCTCCAGCGCGATGATGCCGCTGGAACGCGGATTGGAGTAGGCCATGAGGTCAGTCTTCTTGATGATGCCGTTGGCCGTGACCGTGACAATGTACTGCCCTTCCCTGAACTCCTTCACCGGCAGAATGCTGTTGACCTTCTCGCCCGCCTCCACCTGAATCAGATTGACGATGGCCTTGCCGCGGGAGGCGCTTCCGCCTTCCGGCACTTCATGCACCTTGAGCCAGTAGAGCCGGCCCTTGTCGGTAAAGACCAGGATATAGGAATGGGTTGAGGCAATAAACAGCTGCTCCACAAAGTCTTCCTCGCGGGGCCGCATCCCGGTCTTGCCCTTGCCGCCCCGGCGCTGGGCGCGGTACAGCGACACCGGACTGCGCTTGATATAACCGCTGTGCGTCACGGTTACCGCCATGTCCTCTTCCACAATCAGATCTTCCAGCGAAAATTCCGCCTGGGCATCGACGATCTCGGTGCGGCGGGGATCCGCATAACGGCTCCGGATCTCCAGCAGTTCGGTTTTGACTATCTTGAAGATCTCCGCCTCGCTGGACAGAATTTCCTTCAGCCGTGCGATCAGCGCCGTCACTTCCCGCAGCTCCGTCAGAATCTTCTCGCGCTCCAGGCCGGTCAGACGCTGCAAACGCATGTTGAGGATCTCCTGTGCCTGAATGTCGCTCAAGGCAAAGCGATCCATGAGCGTGACCTTGGCTTCTCCCGGATCGGAAGACTCGCGGATGATGCGGATAACCTCGTCCAAATGATCCAGCGCAATTTTAAATCCTTCCAGAATATGTGCGCGCGCTTCGGCCTTTCTAAGTTCAAAGATGCCGCGCCGCACAACGACTTCCTTGCGGTGTTCCAGAAAGTGGTACAGCACCGTGCGCAGAGGAAGAATCTTGGGCTCTCCGTTGACGAGGGCCAGCATAATGATGCCGTAGGAGGCCTGCATGCTGGTCATTTTGTAGAGCTGATTCAGCACCACATCCGCATAGGCGTCCTTTTTCAGGTCAATGGCAATGCGCATGCCGTCGCGATCCGATTCGTCACGCAGATCGGAGATGCCGTCGATCTTCTTGTCCTTCACCAGCTCGGCGATCCGCTCTATCAGTTTGGCCTTGTTGACCTGATAGGGGATTTCGGTGACAACGATGCGATCGCGGTTCCCCTTCTTCTCGCGCTCCACCAGCGCACGGGCTCGGATGCAGATAACGCCGCGGCCGGTCTGGTAGGCCTGCCGGATACCCTCATGCCCCAGGATGATGCCGCCGGTGGGAAAATCGGGGCCTGGCACCAGCTGCAGCAGCCGTTCGTCCGCCAGTTCCGGATCGTCGATCATGGCAGTCAGCGCGTCGATCACCTCACCCAGATTGTGGGGAGGGATTTTGGTCATCATGCCGACCGCGATGCCCTCCGAACCGTTGACCAGCAGGTTGGGAAAACGGCAGGGCAGCACCAGCGGCTCCTGCAGGGAATCGTCGTAGTTGGGACCGAAATCGACGGTTTCCTTGTCCAGATCGGCCAGCACCTCGTGGGCCAGACGCGCCATGCGCACCTCGGTGTACCGCATGGCCGCCGGAGCATCGCCATCCACCGAGCCGAAATTGCCCTGCCCGTCCACCAGCGGATAACGCATGGAGAAGGGCTGCGCCAGGCGCACAATGGTATCGTACACCGCGCTGTCGCCATGCGGATGGTATTTACCGATGACATCGCCGACCACACGCGCCGATTTCTTGTATGGCTTGTTGTAATCGTTGCCCAGTTCGTTCATGGCGAACAGCACCCGGCGATGCACCGGCTTCAGACCGTCCCGCACATCCGGAAGCGCCCGCCCGACAATGACACTCATGGAGTAGTCGAGATACGACTTCTGCATCTCGTCTTCAATGTTGATGCCCAGCTTGTCAGAATCAGCCATAAAAAATCTCTTTCATTCCAAACAGTTGTTAAGGAGCACCATTGTAGCACAGGCCTTGCGGCAATTGCCAGCTCCCCATTTTTTCCTTAAAAAAACTTTCCGGACGAAAACACGGAATGCCGCAGGGCAGGAATCATACCGCCCATCTTCCTAGAATTCCGGGCATTTTCGCGCAATCTGTGCGGTATTATAAAACAGTTCTCCAAGGCAAGCACTCCCTTGCCAAAATCTGCCAAAGTGGGTAAGGTTTTCAAGGTTTTTTCGTGGAATTCTTTTCCTTTCTCAAACGGGAGCTCTGAAAAACAATGCCCAAACGCGACGATATTAAAAAGGTGCTCATCATCGGTTCCGGTCCCATCATCATCGGTCAGGCCTGCGAGTTTGACTACTCCGGAACCCAGGCCTGCAAAGCCCTGCGCAAGCTTGGCTATACCATCATTCTGGTCAACTCCAATCCCGCCACCATCATGACCGATCCCAACATGGCCGATGCAACCTACATCGAACCGCTCAACGTCGAGTCTCTCACCGAAATCATCAAAAAGGAACGTCCCGACGCCCTGCTGCCCAACCTGGGAGGACAGACCAGCCTCAACCTTACCAGCGCACTGGCGCACAACGGCGTGCTCGAAGAATACAATGTCCAGGTTATCGGCGTGAATCTGGATGCAATCAAACGCGGAGAAGACCGGGAAACCTTCAAGGAAACGATGGCCTCGCTGGGAATTGCCACGCCGCGCAGCGATATCGCCACCAACATGGATCACGCGCTGGAAATTTTGGAGACCATCAAGCTGCCGGTGGTTATCCGTCCCGCCTACACCATGGGCGGCACCGGCGGCGGCTTCGCCTACAATCTGGAAGAGTATAAAAATATTGTGGCGCGCGGGCTCTCCGCCAGCCCGGTGGGGCAGGTACTGATCGAGGAGTCGGTTCGTGGCTGGGAAGAACTGGAGCTGGAGGTGGTCCGTGATGCCAAGGGGCAGAAGATCACCGTCTGCTTCATCGAAAATGTCGACCCCATGGGCGTGCACACCGGCGATTCCTTCTGCGTGGCGCCGATGCTCACCATCTCGAAGGAACTTCAGGCGCGTCTCCAGGACTATGCCTACCGGATAGCCGACGCCATCGAGGTGATCGGCGGAGCCAATGTCCAGTTCGCCCATGATCCGGAAAGTGACCGGGTCGTGGTCATTGAAATCAATCCCCGCACCTCGCGTTCCTCGGCGCTGGCTTCCAAGGCCACCGGCTTCCCCATCGCGCTGATCTCCGCGCAGCTGGCCGCGGGCCTCACCCTGGACGAAATCCCCTACTGGCGCGAGGGCACGCTGGAGAAGTACAGCCCCTGCGGCGACTATGTGGTGGTGAAGTTCGCGCGCTGGGCTTTCGAAAAGTTCCGCGGCGTAAAAGACGTGCTCGGCACGCAGATGCGGGCCGTGGGCGAAGTCATGAGCATCGGCAAAAACTACAAGGAAGCCCTGCAAAAGGCGGTGCGCTCGCTGGAAAAAGGACGCTATGGGCTGGGCTTTGTCGGACACCTGCACGAAAAATCGCTTGACGAGCTGATGGACATGCTGAGGGAGCCTTCCAGCGAACGGCACTTCATCATCTACGAGGCGCTGCGCAAGGGCGCAAGCGTCGACGACGTGCATGCCCGCACCTGCATCAAACGCTGGTTCCTGGAACAGATGCAGGAACTGGTGCAGCTTGAGGAAGAGATCCGCACCTACAAGGGAAACACGCTTCCGGACACGCTGCTTGAAAGGGCCAAACGCGACGGCTTTGCCGACCGCTATCTGGCGCAGCTGCTCGGCCTTTCCGAAACCTCCATCCGAAAACGTCGGCTGGATTTGGGCGTGGCGGAGGCCTGGGATGCGGTGCCGGTCAGCGGCGTTCGCGATGCCGCCTACTACTACTCCACCTACAATGCCCCGGATACCGTGCCGGTTTCCCAGAACCGCAAGAAGATCATGGTGCTGGGCGGCGGCCCCAACCGGATCGGCCAGGGCATCGAATTCGACTACTGCTGCGTTCACACCGCCTTCGCGCTGCGCGATGCCGGATACGAGTCCATCATGGTCAACTGCAATCCGGAAACCGTGTCCACCGACTATGACACCTCCGACCGTCTCTACTTCGAACCGTTAACGGTCGAGGACGTGCTCTCCATCTACAACAAGGAGAAACCGGAAGGCGTGGTGGTGCAGTTCGGCGGCCAGACGCCGCTCAACATCGCCCGGCAGCTGGAAGAGGCCGGCGTGCGCATTCTGGGCACCAGCCCCGATACCATCGATCTGGCCGAGGATCGCGAACGCTTTGGCGACATCATGCGCAAGCTGGGAGTTCCCCAGCCGGAATCGGGTATGGCAGGCAACGAATCCGACGCGCTGGCGATCGCCGCGCGCATCGGCTATCCGCTGATCGTCCGTCCCTCCTACGTGCTGGGCGGACGGGCCATGGAAGTGGTCCACGACGAAGAAATGCTCAAGGAATACATCGCCAAGGCGGTGGAAATCTCGCCGGAACGCCCCATTCTCATCGATCGTTTTCTGGAAAACGCCATCGAAACCGAGGCCGATGCCATCTGCGACGGGACGGACGCCTTCGTCCCCGCCATCATGGAACATATCGAACTGGCGGGCGTGCATTCCGGCGACTCTGCCTGCGTGCTGCCGCCGGTCACGATTCCCCGCCGGCACGTCGACACCATTGAGGAATATACCCGCAAGATAGCATTGGAACTGGGCGTGGTCGGCCTTATCAATATTCAGTACGCCATTGCCAACGACATCGTCTACATTCTGGAAGCCAATCCGCGTGCCAGCCGGACGGTACCGCTCGTGAGCAAGGTCTGCAATATCCCGATGGCCCGTATCGCCACCCAGGTGATGCTCGGCAACAAAATCGCCGATCTGCACCTGCAGCGTCTGCCCTTCGCCCACTTTGGGGTCAAGGAAGCGGTCTTCCCCTTCTACATGTTCCCGGAAGTCGATCCGGTCCTGGGTCCGGAAATGCGGTCCACCGGAGAGGTGCTCGGCATGGCAAGCGATTACGGCGCGGCCTACTTCAAGGCTCAGGAGGCGGCCGGCGCACTGTTGCCGCTTTCCGGCACAGTGCTGCTCACGGTTGCCGATCATGACCGCCCCGGCGCGCTGGAGGCGGCGCGGCGTTTCGTCGAGCTGGGCTTCTCCCTGTACGCAACCTCCGGCACCCAGGCCTTCCTCGCCGAGCATGGCATCGAGTCCACGCCGATTCTGAAGATGCACGAAGGACGTCCCAACATCACCGACGCCATCAAAAACGGCGAGATCAACCTGGTTGTCAACACGCCGGCCGGAAAGGTCAGTGCCTATGACGATTCCTATATCCGCAAGGCGGCCATCAAATACAAGGTGACCTATATCACCACCACCGCCGCCGCCATTGCCGCCGCCAAGGGAATCGCCGCCCGCCGGCAGGGAAAAGAGAAAATCCGCAGCCTGCAGGAATATCATCGCTAAAACGATGAGAGCAGCAAAGACGATAGCCATGAAAAAGCTTTTGTTTGTTTTGACAAGCCTGATGATGTTGCCACTGGCGCAGCTTCATGCCGAAGCGCCGGTGGCGGCATCCGGCAGTGTTGCCGCCACCCCCGCGCAGGCGCCGAATGCGCCATCCCCATCGGGGAAAAAGGCATCCATCCAGGAAGCGGTTGCAGCGCCGCAGGAAGGAAAGGAAGCGTCCGGACCGGAAAAGGCTGGAGAAGCTTCGTCCACGGAAAACCGGCCCGCACAGACAGCTACCACGGAACCGCAACCAGCGGAAAACGTTCCCGCCGCTTCCGAAGGCGGGGCGTCC
>JAFPZV010000040.1 GCA_017417085.1 Deltaproteobacteria bacterium
AAGCGGCCGCCGCGATGGTCCAGTACATGGAAGGGTAAAACATCATCGGACATTCCCCGGGAAATACTGAAAGAAAACGCTGACCGAATCGGTGAATGCCGGTTTGATCAGCGTTTTCTTTTTAAGAGGCACAGCTTTCCGGAAATTCAGGCATGTCTTATTTCTCATTTCCCTGCCCGGGTGCGCATGATTTTTGATTGTTATCACCCCATGTGAGTGGTATAATATTTTTAATAGGCAAATGAGCGGAAAAAGGGGGTTTTGCCGTGATCGGGAGAAAGAAACTCGTAATCGAAGAAGCATGGTGCAAGGGCTGCGGAATCTGCGCCGCCTTCTGCCCCAAAAACGTCCTGGAAATCCGCAGGGAGAAGGTCGCTGTGAAGGACGAGGAGGCATGCGTGTTCTGCGGTCTGTGCGAACTGCGCTGCCCAGACTACGCGATCTACCTTGTGAACATGGAAGAGTAGGGAGGGCGGGAGTGACATGGCGAAGACTGTTCTGATGCAGGGCAACGAGGCCGCGGTGGAAGGCGCCCTCGCCGCCGGCATGCGCTTTTTCGCAGGCTATCCCATCACGCCTTCCACCGAAATCGCCGAGACCTGCGCACTCCGCCTCCCGCAGGAGGGCGGCAAGTTCATGCAGATGGAGGATGAGCTTGCCTCCATTGCGGCCGTGCTCGGCGCCTCCGCCGCCGGGATGAAGGCCATGACCGCCACCTCCGGCCCGGGCTTTTCGCTGATGCAGGAGAACATCGGCTACGGCGCCATGGCGGAAATCCCCTGCGTCATTGTCGACGTGCAGCGCGCCGGACCCTCCACCGGGCTGCCGACGAGCCCCTCGCAGGGCGACTACATGCAGGCAAAGTGGGGCACCCACGGCGACCACCCGGTCATCGCGCTCTCCCCCGCTACGGTACTGGAGTGCTACACGCTGATCGTACGCGCTTTCAACCTGGCGGAGAAATACCGCACGCCGGTCATCTTCCTGATGGATGAGATCGTCGGCCACATGCGCGAGGGTGTGGAACTGCCCGATCCCAACCGCCTCATCATCAACCACCGGAAGATGTCGTTCCACGACGGGGCGAACAAGCAATGCTACTTTGTGCCGGAGGGGAAATACGTCCCCGCGATGAAGCCTTTCGGCCAGGGTGAACGCTACAACATCACCGGGCTTGCGCACGACGAGTCCGGCTTCCCGGTCAACTCCAATGAGATCGCCGGCAAACTGATCACGCGGCTGCTGGACAAGGTGGAGAAGAACACCGACGACATCACCCGCGTGGAGTAAGTGGAGATGGACGACGCCGAGACCGCCGTTGTCTGCTTCGGCGGGACGACCCGCGCCGTCATGGATGCGGTGCTCGCGGCAAGGGCGGACGGGAAAAAGGTCGGCATGTTCCGGCCTATTACGGTCTGGCCCTTCCCGGAAAAGCAGCTTCTGGCACGGCTGCCGCAACTGAAGCGGATTCTCATGGTCGAGCACAACCACGGCCAGATGCTGCTGGAGGTGCAGAGGGCGGTCGGCGGGGCGCTCCCGGTCGAGTTCCTCGGGTGCGTCGACGGCACGGTGATCTCCCCGGCGGACATCCTGGCAAAACTCAACGAAACGGAGGGTCTGCATCATGCCGAGTGATCTTGTTCATCTGTACATGCGCATTGACCACCTCCCGCAGATCTGGTGCCCGGGCTGCGGCAACGGCGTCATCATGCACGACGTTG
>JAFPZV010000041.1 GCA_017417085.1 Deltaproteobacteria bacterium
ATTGCCTTTGACTCCGCTGCAGCAGGGCATACTGTTTCACGCTCGTGCCGATGAGGGAGCCTATCAGCTTGAACTGCGGCTGCGCGCAGAAGGTCATTTTGATCCGGAGCGTTTTCGGGCTGCCTGGCAGCAGGTGCTTGCCCGTCATCAGGTGCTGCGAATGGCAATACCTCCCGAAGAGAGCGACTTTGCGGCGATTCTTTCACATGTGGAACTCCCCTTCCTCTTTGAGGATCGCCGTTCTTTGAAGAACACCACTCTTGAGGAAGAAATCCATCATCCCTGGCTTGACCAATTCTTCGATTTGGCGCAGGCACCCCTGTTGAGGCTGGCCATCTTTCAGGTGGAGGATCGGGCATGGGAAATCGTGCTCGTTAACCATCACATAACACTGGACGGTTGGTCACTTTCCATTGTGTTGGGCGATGTGCTGAAACTCTACCGGGGCGAGCTTCTGCCAAAGGCATCTCCCTTTGCCGACTACGCCCGTTGGTTGCGCGGCCGCCCGCAGGATATGGGCTGGTGGCGTGCGCTGCTGCAAGATTTTGATACTCCCAACCGCATCCTTCTGCCCTCCGGGAAAGATGATGGATTCGGCGAGCACACCTTCAGCTTGGGAAAGGATCTTTCGGCTCGTCTGATCAGTACGGCTCAACGGCTGGGAAGCACTTCCGGTATTGTGTTACAGACAATCTGGGCACTATTGGTGGCACGTTTGAGCAACACATCGGATGTGGTCTTTGGACAGGTGGTTTCCGGTCGGCCGGCGGAATTTCCCGATATCGCCTCCCGTGTCGGAATGTTCATCAACACGGTACCGGTGCGTCTCAAGACGGCAGGCAAAACCCTGCGTGCGCTGGTTGGCGAACTGACCGAACAGCAGGGAGCACGCTCCATCCATGAAGCGGATCCACTGCCGCAGATCCAGGCACAGGCGCCTGTTCCCAAAGGAACTCCACTCTTTGAAACACTCTTTGTCTACGAGAATTATCCGTTGGATGCGGGGCTGAAAGAAAACGCCGGGCAAGATTTTGTGCTGCGCAACCCGCGTGGCCAGGAAGCACCCCACTATCCTCTGGCATTGGCGGTACAGCCAGGTGAGAATTTTACTTTACAGCTCACCTACAGGCACAGCTTTCTTGAAAACGCCGCGCGTATTGCCCTCTGGTTTTGCAACCTGCTTGAAGCGGCATTGTCACGGTGCGATACGCCGCTGTGTGAGCTGTCGCTTTTGGATGCTGTCGAGTACGAGGCGGTGACAAGAGGTT
This sequence comes from Deltaproteobacteria bacterium, assembly GCA_017417085.1. The sequence goes on from JAFPZV010000041.1 coordinate 1,269, forward strand.
TTAACCGGACGAAGAGCCCCATTCCGCGGGGAACTACGCTTCATGGCCTTTTTGAGGCGCAGGTTGAGCGTCATCCGCAGGCACCTGCCCTTCTCTCCGATGAGGCACACTTAAGTTACGCGCAGTTGAATACACGTGCCAACCACATTGCGCATCAGGTTGCCGAGCACCTTTCGCACGGGGAAAAGCGTATTGTCGGCATCTGCATGGAGCGCGGATTTGATTTGGTCGCAGCGCTTTTGGGCGTGCTTAAGGCAGGTTGTGCCTATCTGCCGCTGGATCCTTCGCTTCCGGCGGAAAGACTGTATCTGATGCTGCGTGATGCCGGGGCGGCGGGCGTCATTGTTGGCAAGACCAGCTGCGGGCGCTTTGAAGATTTTAAGGAACTTGTGCTGGATGAAGCCA
>JAFPZV010000042.1 GCA_017417085.1 Deltaproteobacteria bacterium
CCATGCTTTGCGCGGCGCGAAAATGATGCCCGCCATCGCGAAGCGTCTGGGGCTGGACGAGAATGCGGCGAGGCAGCTCGAATTTCTGGTGGCGCATCATCTGCTGATGGCGCAGACTGCTTTGCGCCGCGATCTCAACGATGCGCAGACGCTGGACGACTTTGCGAAGGCCGTGGGAAACCGTTCCAATCTGCGGATGCTGTTTCTTCTGACCTTTGCGGATCTGCGCGCCGTTGGCCCGGATGTCTGGACACCGTGGAAGGCGCAGCTTGTGGAAACGCTCTACGAAAAATGCCGCGACTGGTTTGAGGAAGGCGGGCAGAGCGCCGTGATGCGGCCGGGCGCGCTGGAGCGGCGCGCCGCCGAAGTTTCCGCGATTCTGGGGGAAAACTTTGATGCGGCAGGCCGCAGGCTTCTGAAGGCCTTGGAGCCGCGCCATCTGCTGGCCTATCCGCCGCAGGAACTGGCCAGTCATCTGCTGACCTTGCGTGCCTGTGAGGAAGACGGCGCGTCATGGGCGCTCCGTATCCTGCCGCACGGCTCACATCTGCGGCTGGTGGTTTCGGCACAGGATGAACTGGGACTTTTCGCCAATATTGCGGGAGTGCTGGCCGCCTGCCGCGTCAATATTCTTGGGGCGGACATTTATACCTTACGTTCCGGCATTGCGCTGGATATTATAGATGTTGAAGCTGGCCAGGGCGGTTGTGCAGGGGAAATCGACGATCGCTGGCAGCGTTTCGAACGGCATCTGGGCGCGGTGCTGGAAGGCCGCGAAACCGCGGAACATCTGGTGCGGCGCGCCCGGGTCGCTTCTGGTGGAAATCGGCTGCCGCCACGGAATTTTCCCGCCCGGGTCGATATCAGCAACCGGCTCTCCGATTGCCATACCGTTATCGACGTCTATGCCCGCGATCGCCAGGGACTGCTCTACGATATCACCAGCGTATTGGCGGAACTGCGGCTGTCGGTGAGCACCGCGCGGATTTCCACCAAGGTGGATCAGGCGGCGGACACCTTCTACGTGCGCGGCGAGGATCGCGCCAAACTGGTGGATACCGGCCTTCTGGAAACGGTACGGATACGGCTGCTCAGAGCGGTGGACAGGTAGGAAAACGGTTTTCCAACAGGGAGATCACGATTCAAGTCATGGAAGCGGAAAAAGGAAGCGGCGGCGTTACACTGGATCATGCGGTTGATTTGTTTCTCGATCATGCAACGGTGGAGCGTGGCTTTTCCAACAACACGCTGGAAGCCTATGCCCGCGAATTGCGGCGCTATCTCGATTTTCTGCTGGCGCGGGGAATAGCCGCTCCGGACGTGATTGGCCCGGAGACAGTGAGAGACTACCTGGCAACCCTGCAAGGAGCGGGATTGGGCGAACGCAGCCGTGCCCGGACCCTGGCCGCGCTCCGTACCTTTCACAAGTTTTTGGCTTCCGAAAAACTTGCCCTGGACAATCCGGCTGCGCGGGTGGAGACGCCGCGTGCCGCCCACCACCTGCCCAAGGTCCTGAGCGTGGAAGAGGTGGATCGGCTGCTGGCCGCTCCTGGCGGCGACGATCCGCTGGACTTAAGGGACCGGGCAATGCTGGAAGTCATCTACGCCACCGGTCTGCGGGTTTCGGAGCTCATTTCCCTGACCCTGCAGGATCTGGAACTGGGAGTCGGTTATCTGCGGGCCTTTGGCAAGCGCAGCAAGCAGCGGGTGGTTCCCCTGGGCGAAGTGGCGCTTGAGGCTTTGAAAATCTATCTGGCCGAAGGCCGGCCGGCACTTTGCGGCCCCGAAAGCGGCGATGATGTTTTCCTCAACGCTCATGGCAGGCGCTTGACCCGTCAGGGTTTCTGGAAGATTATAAAACAGCGGGCGAGGGAGGCCGGCATCACAGATACCATTACGCCGCATACCATGCGTCATTCTTTTGCGACCCATCTGCTGGAAAATGGCGCCGATTTGCGCTCGGTGCAGACGATGCTGGGGCATGCCGATATTTCCACGGTACAGATCTACACCCATGTGACCCGCGAGCGGCTTAAGGCCATCTACGAAAAACATCATCCCCGCAGTTAAGCGGGTGGAATCTGGACTCTCATCAATCGAGGAGCAATCATGAAATATGTCATTTTGCTTGGAGACGGCATGGCGGATGAACCGCAGGCGGCGCTGAACGGCAAAACCCCGCTGGAATATGCAAATACGCCGTTTATGGACGAAATCGCTGTCCGGGGTGAAACGGGCCTGCTCGAAACCGTGCCGGATGGCCTGCCTCCCGGAAGCGACGTGGCCAACCTCTCGGCCTTTGGCTACGATCCCCGGGCCTGTTACAGCGGACGTTCTCCTTTGGAGGCGGCCAGCATGGGCGTCTCGCTTGGACCGTGCGATGTGGCTTTCAGGCTTAACCTGATCTGCCTGGAAGAGGACGGGGAGGGCAGAACCTGCATGCGCGATTTTTCCGCGGGCCATATTTCCACCGAAGAAGCGCAAAAGATTATCGCCACGTTGAGTGAAAAGCTTGGCGGATCGGATTTTGACTTTTACAGCGGCATTTCCTACCGGCATCTCATGGTGTGGCACAATGGTTTTGCCGGTATGCGCCTCGTGCCGCCGCATGACATCAGCCGTCAGCCGGTGGCGGACTTTTTACCGCAGGGCGAGGGTGGAGCGGAACTGATGAAGCTGATGAAAGCGGCGAGTGAAATTTTGAAGGATCATCCGGTCAATGCCGCCCGGAAAGCTTCGGGCAAGCTGCCCGCCAACGCCATCTGGCTTTGGGGACAGGGACACGCGCCGAAGATTGTGCCGCTGCGGGAGCGCTTTGGCATTGGCGGAGCGGTGATCTCGGCTGTCGATCTGATCCGGGGCATTGGGGTTTGCGCTGGACTGGACGTGATAAAGGTGCCGGGAGCCACCGGCTATCTCGACACCAACTACGAGGGCAAGGCGGATGCGGCTCTGGAGGCGCTTGGCAGGCACGATTTCGTCTATGTGCATGTGGAGGCGCCCGACGAGATGTCCCACGAAGGAAGTCTGGAGAAAAAGTTGAAGGCCATCGAGCTCTTCGACAAACTGGTGGTGGGACGGGTCCTGCGTGGGCTGGAGCGTCTGGAACCGTTCCGTGTGGCGGTACTGCCGGATCATCCCACCTATATACGCACCATGACGCATGCTTCGGAGCCGGTGCCCTATGCTCTGCTGGGTTCTTCCGGAGAGTTTTCCGGAACGTGCAAGGCACGCGGCTTCAACGAAGTGGAAGCCGCCCGGGCCGGCCGGCCCTGTTGCGGCGGCTGGACCCTTTTGGAAAGAATGGTGCGCGGCCCGGAAAATCCTTGAGGAATTTTGATTTGGGAAGGGTTTTGCAAATTTTGTGCGTTGCGGGTTCTTCCCGCTCTTGCCAATTTCACCGGTTTTGGCATAATTAACGGGATAAAAATCTTGGATTGAAAACGTTTGGGGCGGTTTTTTTTATGCCCTGACCTTAACATCGAATGGAGGATAATGATGATCTTTCTGGCAGGCTTGGCATGGTTGGCGATTGTTGCTGGTACACTCTATCTGATGAAGAATCTGGGACTTCTTGACAAGTTCCTTGGCGGCAAGCTTGGCTGCTGCTGCGGCGGCTTGTCAAAAATAACCAAAGCGCCCTGCGCTTCCAAAGAGGAGAGCGCGCCCGTTCAGGCGCAGGCTGCGCCTGAGGAACCGGCTGCCACCGCTCCTGCCGATTCTCAGACTCCGTCGGATGGCGCGGGTGCATGAAGACTGTGCATGCTTTTTGAACGCGGTTAAAAAAGACCGGGAAACCTCTCCGGAAAGGTTTTCCGGTCTTTTTTTGTCGGGAAGGGGACAAACATGAGGAAATTTCTGCTGGCCCTTGCCTTGAGCCTTGCAAGCGCGTTTCTGGTGCATGTGCTGCGCAGGCCGGAAGGAAGCCTTGCGCGTGAGTTTGCCGGATGGTGGGCGACTTTGGGCGAATGGGTCGAAGAGTTGCTGTCCATGGCGCGGGATGTGTGGCGGCAGGTCCCGGAAGTGGTGCTCCTCTGCGTGGTTGCCATAACGCTGTTTTTTATTCTGCGCGTGGGCTACTTTTACCGGATGCGCTTTCACCGGCTCTGCCGCACAGGTGACAGTACCGTCGTTCGGCAGGAGATAGCTTCCGGAGCCAATGTTCTGCGCCGCAGCTTTTCAGGCTGGACGACTCTGATGTTTGCGGCGGAATCCAACCCCAATCCCCAGGTGCTGACCATGTTGATCAGGGCCGGAGTGCCGGTGCAGGCCGAGAGCAAAAACGGTCATAACGCTTTGCTCCTTGCTGCGCGGTGCAATCCGGAACCGGCGATCGTCAGAACCTTGCTTTCCGCAGGCGCGGATCCGAATGGACGCTCCGGTCCTGCCGGCCGCACGCCGTTGATGGTGGCCGCGGCTTTCAATTCCAATCCGCAGGTGGCAAAGACGCTGATCGATGCGGGGGCGGATCTCAAGGCTACCGGTTTGGCACTGGTGACAGGGTGCCACTGGACAGCAGTCATGTGGGCGGCAGCCTGCAATCCCAATCCGGAGATGATTCGGCTGCTCCTTGCAAACGGGGCGGATCTGCAGGAGCGGGACAATGCCGGGGCGACGCTTTTGGCGATTGCGGCGCGCTACAGTCGCTCAAAGGCGGTGATTACACTTCTGCTTGATGCTGGTCTGGATCCGGAACTTGTGGACAAGGCCGGCGAGACGGCATTGATACGGGCGGTGCGCAGCAATCCTCGTGTCGAAGTGATCAAGGCCTTGCTGGAGGGTGGAGCGGATCCTCATCATGCCGACAGGAGCGGACATACCGCGATATGGTATGCGCGTTGTGCGGACGGCAGGGAGGAATCTTCCCGGCGTTCCCGAAATTACCGTCCGGGCAAGGGTGGGCTTGTTGCGCTGTTGCTGCAGTATGGCGGTAAATAGGCCTGGTTGTTGGAGCGTTTTTGCCGGCAGCTCGAAGTGGTCTTGAAAAAAGCCTGATGAAGGAGCCCGGGCGTTGTTGGGACGAATATGGGGGCGGGTGGCCGATCATCTGTGCTGAGGGAACAGATTTTTCCCGGGAACTTGCCCAAATTGGCAAGGTTTTCCGAGGGGGCGCCCCGGCCGGTGCCAACGGAAGTGGAGCGCCGGGAATCCTTGGGCTGCAAATGATAAATCTAGTTTAATTTCCCTAGTAAATACGGTAAAAAGACAATTTGGGAAAATGGAAAAGCTTGAGGCGTTGAACGTCGCGGGCATAAGGCATCATTGGGGCGGATGTTATCGAGGAAGGAGGAAAACGATGAAGTACTTTATGTGGTTTTGTCTGATAGTGCTGATTGCCATTGCGGCGGTTTTCAAAATGGCGGAACACCCGGACAAACTGCTGGAAATGGCGACGAACTCTGCGAAATCCGCATATGAGTCTGCAAAACCCTATATAGAAAAGTATGCCTGCTGCGCCTGGGATTTTGCCAAGCAGCACAGTGGCGTGACGATCGGGATCCTGGTTCTGTTGATTGTCCTGCTTTTGCTGATGCTGCGGAAATCGCGGAGAAACCGGCTGCACCGGCTCTGTAAAAACGGGTCGCTGTACAATATTCGCAAGCTGCTGGCAAAGGGCGTGCCTGTCAACGCCATGAGGAAGGGAAAAACCGCGCTGATGGTTGCATCCGGGAGCAATTCCGATCCCGAGGTGATCTCGATGCTGGTGAACGCGGGCGCCGATATCAATGTTGGGGGACGGAACGATCGTACCGCGCTCATGTTTGCGGCGGAGAGCAACTCCAATCCGGCGGTTCTGTCGGCTCTGATCAATGCGGGTGCCTCGGTGAATGCCCGTGATGGCCATAAGAATACTGCGTTGATGTTTGCGGCGTCTTCCAACTCCAATCCCGATGTCGCCCGGACGCTGGTTCAGTCGGGCGCGGATGTCAACGCCAAGGATGGCAAGGGGTTGACGGCCCTGTTGCGGGCGGCAAGTACCAATCCCGTACCGGATCTCATCACGACGTTGGTGAAATCGGGAGCAATTATCGATACCAAGGGCAAGGATGGCATTAATGTGCTGTTGCGTGAGATCCAGCGCCCGGCCTATTTGCTCCATCCGGAGCTGATTACGGCGCTGGTTCAGGCGGGAGCGGATGTCAACGCCTGTGATCGGGCCGGCAATACGGTTTTGATGCTGGCCGCGGAGGCGGAGAAGGCAAATCCGGAGGCGATAAGG
>JAFPZV010000043.1 GCA_017417085.1 Deltaproteobacteria bacterium
GTGAGCGCAATGCCGCCGAGGATGCGCCGCTCTTCGAGAAAATGCAGGAGCGTTGCGGCGGGTTCCGGTCCCTCCACCACGAATTCGTTGAAGGTTGGCGCGGCGAAGGGGAGGGAATACCCCTTGAGCGCGGCAATCTTTTCTTTGGCGTAGCAGGCCTTGGAGTAGTTCTGCATGGCGATCTCCCGCAGACCGTTTTTGCCTGCCAGAGACAGGTAAATGGTGGCCATTAACGCTCCCAGCCCGTGATTGGAGCAGATATTGGAAGTGGCCTTTTCCCGCCGGATATGCTGTTCGCGGGTGGCCAGGGTCAGGACGAAGCCGCGTTTGCCTTCGCGATCTTCCGTGAGTCCCACCAGCCTTCCAGGCATGGCGCGCACATCCTGCTTGCGGACGGCGAAAAAGCCGCAGTGGGGGCCGCCGAAGGCCAGCGGCAGGCCGAAACTCTGGACATCGCCCACCACCATGTCGGCTCCAAACGCTCCCGGTGGTTTGAACAGCGCCAGAGAAAGCGCCTCGGCTACCGTGGCGATGCACTTGACGCCGGATGCTTCCCGGATGATCGGCATGAGCGCCGCCCAGTCCTCCACCACGCCGAGGAAGTTGGGGGAGGCGATGATGACCGCCGCGCTCTCCCCGAGGAGAGCGCCAAGTGCTGCGCCATCGGTACGGCCGCTTTCGTCCAGCGGAGCCATGACGGTTTCTATGCCCGCCGCATGGCAGTAGGTGCGGACGGTTTCCCGGTAATCGGGATGGAGCCCGGAGGAAAGCACCACCTTTTTGCGCCGTGTCAAGCGTACGGCCATCAGGGCCGCTTCCGCCGTGGCGGAGGCGCCGTCGTACATGGAGGCGTTGGCGGCGTCCATACCGGTCAACTGGCAGATCATGGTCTGGAATTCAAAGATTGCCTGCAGGGTGCCCTGACTGATCTCCGCCTGATAGGGAGTGTAGGCGGTGACAAATTCACCGCGTCCCGCCAGATAGTCGACGGCGGCCGGGATGAAATGCCGGTAGGCGCCGCCTCCCAGAAACGAGCTGCAGTTGTCCGCAGTGGCGTTGGAAGCGGCCATGGCGCGCAGCTCCTTGAGGATCTGCGCCTCCGAAACCGGGGCGGGCAGGTTGAGCTCGTTTGGGAGGCGCAGGTTCTGCGGCACTTCCGCAAACAGTTCGTCCAGGGAAGCATAGCCGGTGGCTTCCAGCATCTGCCGGATATCTTCCGCGGTATGAGGTGTAAAAAGCATAGGATTCCCTCTTTTCAAAAGGGTTGAAAGGATTGTGACAAAGGATAATTGTTCGGGGGCGAAGCATCTGGAATGCATGTGGATGTAAGATGCGGCGCTTTCCCCAAAAAAATTTAAGCCTGCATGATGCATGAATTTTTGGGGAAAGGATGGATGGCATCATGCAGGCTTTAAAGAAAAACGGCGTTTTTTGCGTTTAATCGTCGTCGTTTTCGATGTATTCCTCGTATTCCTCGGCGTCCATGAGATCGTCCAGCTGGGCGATATTGTCGGCACGAATTTTAATCATCCAGCCATCATCATAGGGTGAGGTGTTGATTTTTTCGGGATTGTCAGGCAGTTCCTCGTTGATCTCCTCAACTACACCGCTGACCGGAGCGTACACGTCGGAAACCGCCTTGACCGATTCCACAACGCCGAAGGCCTTGCCGGCTTCCACACGGGTTCCTACAGCCGGCAGTTCCACAAACACGATGTCGCCCAGCTCTTCCTGGGCATGATCGGTGATGCCGACGGTGCAAAGATCATCGTCTGCCATTGCCCACTCATGATCTTCGGTGTAGCGCAGATCTTCCGAAATATCCATGACTTCTTCTCCTTGTGTTGAATTGGGCGCGTCTTTGAACGCGCAGTGACGTTTTGGGGATTCTTATTTCAATTTCATACAAAAGGTGGTTTGACGACAGCGGCTGCCCGATGGCGGCCATGAATATCGATGGACAGCACGCCTGCCTTTGCGGCGCCGCTTTCCACCAGCGCTATGGCGATTCCTTGCTTCAGCGATGGCGACATGGTACCGCTGGTGACAATGCCGACCCTGCGATCGCCGTCGAAGACCTCATAACCTTCTCGTGGTACGCCGCTTTCCTGCATCTTCAGGCAAATGCTGCGGCGGGGTACGCCTTCCTGCTTCATCTGGGCGAGTACTGCCTTGCCGACGAAGTCGGGCTTGTCGAGTTTGGTCACCCAGCCCAGGCCCGCCTCCAGCGGGGTGATGGTGTCGTTCAGCTCATGCCCGTAGAGCGAGTACTTCTTCTCCAGCCTTAGCGTATCGCGCGCGCCGAGACCGATGGGGAGCAGCTGGTGAGCTTTCCCTGCCTCCATCAATGCTTCCCAGACCGCCACACTTTTTCCCCGCGGCACATAGAGCTCGAACCCGTCTTCCCCGGTGTAGCCGGTGCGGGAGACAAGGGTTTCTATCCCTGCGACCTTGCCCGGAGCAAAATGAAACGTTTTGATGGTTTCCAGCGGGATGTTGGCGAGCGGCGCAAGAATCGCGGCAGCCTTGGGACCCTGCAGCGCCAGCAGGCCGTAGGAGCTGCTCAGGTTTTCCACCGTGCAGGAAAAGCCATACTTGCCGGCGATGGAGCGCATCCAGGTGAAATCATCGTCGCAGCGGGAGGCGTTGACGCAGAACAGGTAGCGCTCGGCACCCAGTTTGTAGACGGTCATGTCGTCCACAACGCCTCCTTCCGGATAGCAGACCAGCGTGTACTGTACCTGGCCGGGCACAAGCGTTGAGGCGTCGTTGGTTGTGAGCCGCTGGATGTAGTCAAGAGCGTCCTTGCCTTCCACCAGAATTTGCCCCATGTGGCAAACATCGAAGAGGCCGGCGTTCTTTCGTACGGCGAGGTGTTCTGTAATGACGCCGGTTGGATAGGTAACCGGCATTTCCCAACCTGCAAACGGTACCATTTTGGCGTTCAGTTGCCGGTGTATTTCGTTGAGCGGTGTCTTTTTCAGCATTGGCGTTTCCCCCTCTCCATGACATGAAAAATGACAGTTTTTAAGGAACAGCGTTTTTTGCCTTTTTCTAAAGCTTTTTGGGGCTGTGCCCGAAAAAATCTGGCAAGTCTTGGCGCAAAAGTCAAAGTATTTCTCAAAGGATATGAAAAGAACGGGCAATGTGGCCGAAAACGCTGCGTATCAACAGGAAATGCCCGCGCGCTCCAGGATTTCCGGGATGCGTTTTTCCTGCCCCAACGTCATCAGATGGACGCCCTGGCATTCGGCGCGTGCCTGACGAACCAGTTCGGCCGCAATGGCGACACCCTCCTCCAGCGGCTCGGCGGCCTTTTCCAGCCGTTCAATCAAACTGGGCGGCACCCGCACGCCCGGAATCCGCTCGTTGAGAAACCTGCACATCCTGGCACTTTTGAGCAGCAGGACTCCCGCAATGACCGGCACGCCCAGCGGCCGTACCGCTGCCATGAAACGGGACATCTTTTCCGGGTTGAACACCGCCTGGGTCTGAAAGAAACGCGCGCCGGCCAGTACTTTCTTGTGAAATTTCTGGAACATGAGTTCAAAAGGCTCGGCAGCGGGCATGGCAGCTGCGCCTGCAAAGAACTTCGGCGCCTCGGAAAGTGGGCGCCCGGACATGTCGTGTCCGGCATTCAGGTGATGAACCGCCCCGAGCAGGTGAACGGAATCCAAATCGAAGACCGGACGTGCCTGTGGATGATCGCCGAAGCCCGGATGATCGCCGGAAAGCAAAAGGACATTTTCCACGCCCAGCATTGCCGCGCCCAGGAGCTCCGATTGCAGCGCCATGCGGTTGCGGTCGCGGCAGGTCAGCTGCAGGATCGGCTCGTAACCGGCCGCGATCAGGGTGGCAGCTGCCGCCACCGGGCTGGTGCGCATGTTGGCGCCCTGATTGTCGGTCACGTTGATGGCGGTTACAAAGGCCATATTTTCCGCCTGCCGGAGGATCTGCTGGGCATCCACTCCCTTGGGAGGGGCGATTTCGGCGGTGATCACGAATTTTCCAGCTCTGAGCTGTTCACTGAAACGGGACATGGTCTCTCTTTGTTCACTGTTCAAGACTGTGTTGAAAGGGGGTGTCCGGAGACACGGCCGCCACAGCGCAATCTTGTTTTGTCTGTTTCTCGGAAATAGAGCAGTTACGCGGTTTTGGCAATACAAAAAATCGCCTGCGGCGCTTTTCCCCGAAGAAGTTTTTTGTGAGGCTCTTCGCAGGCGCCTTTTGATCTTCTCCAGGAAATTGGCACGATTGAATTCCCTGTTTTCCCCCTGCGTCTGACAAGGAAGCAGGGGAAAAACGTGCCGTTCTCAGGGATTTCTGCTGCCAGGATCCGGGCAGGCAGGGTTGGAATAACTGGTCAGCCGGGCCGTCAAGACGCCCAGTGTGAGCTGGGTTTCGATCTCGACGGGAATGCGGCAGACGTTGTCGGTCAGCCATAGCGTGGCTTTGTCGCCTTTTTCGTATACGTCCTTGATCTGGGCGATGGGCCGCACTTTCAGCGTGGGGACTTCACCAAAAAGGGAACGCCGTTTTTCCCGCCCCAGCAGCTGCATTGTCACCGGATGGCGTTGCCTGCTGACGATGGTGGGCACGACGATGCCGCTGCCTTCCGTCAACTTGAGCGCGCGGGTGATAATGAAGGCGGACATTTCGTTATAGCCCCTGGCGGAATACTGTTTTTCCCGGCGCTGGTTTTTTTTGTAGCGGAGCACGCCGGCTTTTTGATCGTAGCGGGTTACACGAGTCGTTGTTTTTTGCTTGAGACCTTCCTTTTGCTTTGTCTGGTAAAGACGGGGCAGTTTCAGTGGCCCGCTTACCAGACAGCGGAAATGATCATTCACCGGATAGATAGACTCTATCGCGCCGGTGCTGGTGACTTTGGCGACGAGATTGTAGGCATCGGGGGAGGAGCCTTCCGGAACAATTTCCAGGTGTACGTCGCCGATTTTGACGCCGCCGCTCCAGCTGA
>JAFPZV010000005.1 GCA_017417085.1 Deltaproteobacteria bacterium
CGGCATATTTTGCGGACTCTGCCCAAAAAGTAGCTCAAATGCCGGGAGGTGGCACAGAACCGGTATGGTACCGGCAGAACGGGATTGTGAGACTATCGTGGCGGCAAGCGGTTGGTGCTTGGGGTACCCCGCTGTTGGCCGGTCTATTTTGAATTCAGGGAGGAGACCATGAAAGATTTTCAGACAGTGTTGTTTGCGACAGATTTTTCGGACAATTCCAACTACGCTTTTGAGTATGCCTGCAGCCTGGCCAAAAAGTATGAGGCAAAACTGGTCATTGTACACGTGGTCAGCGAGACGCTCAGCTTTAACGGCTTCTATGTGCCGCATATTTCGTTTGAAAATCTGGAAGAGGAACTGCGCGAAGGCGCCCAGCGGGTTATGCAGCGCTTCTGTCAGGAAAATCTCCGTGATTTTGAAAACTATGATTCCTATATTTTGCGCGGCCTGGCCTTTGAGCAGATCATCAAGAAGGCGGAGGATGTGCAGGCCGATGTGATTGTTTTGGGCACGCAGGGGCGTACCGGACTGGATCATGTCATTTTTGGCAGCACGGCGGAAAAGGTGGTGCGGCGTTCGCCGGTTCCGGTGCTGACGATCCGGATGCCCGTCCAGGCCGAAGAAGGCGAAAAGTAGGGGCGGAAGAAAATACAATTGAAAAAAATTTCAGTTTGCAGTAGTAACGTGACACGATTTTAGGAAGGCCACCCTAGCTCAGCCGGTAGAGCAACTGATTCGTAATCAGTAGGTCGGGGGTTCGAATCCCCCGGGTGGCTCCAGTGTTATGGAGCAAAGGGTTGGCGGGAGCAGCCAGCCCTTTTTTTATGTGGATTTTCCCCCTTCCGAGGGGGAAACGGACAGTATCCCTTGAGGAAGGACCGGTCAATCTATGCGGTATCGAATTGTGGCGAGCATGCTGGTGGCGCTGCTGTGTTGCAGCTGCGGCGGCCTGGGGGACTTTTCCCGCAACCTCTCCAAAGCCATTTTGGACCATGATGATCCGGAGCTGGTGAAGTATGGAGTCCCTTCCTATCTGTTGCTGATGGATGGGCTTGTTGAGGGCGATCCCGAAGATGGCGATCTGCTGGCTGCCGCTGCCGCGCTGTATGCGATGTATGCCGGAGCGTTTGTGGAGGATCCGCAGCGGGCGGCGCTGCTGGCCCGGCGGGCGGAAAGTTATGGCGAGCGTGCCCTGTGCGAACAGGGAAGCGCCGGCTGCGGTTTGAAACAGCGTGCCTACGAAGACTTTGTCGTGGAGCTGAAAAAGTTTGATGACGAAGACGATGTACCGGCGCTGTATGCCTTTGCCATAAGCTGGCTTTTGGCGATCCGCGCCAACAGTGCCGACTGGGGCGCGCTGGCCGATCTGCCCAAGGTTGAACAGGTGCTGCGTCAGATTCTTGCGCTGGATGAGACCTATCAGCAGGGAAGTGCCCATCTCTATCTTGGCATGTTGCAGACGGTGCGCCCTCCGGCGCTGGGCGGCAATCCCGAAGAGGGGCGGAGCCACTTTGAACGGGCACTGGCGCTTTCCAACGGCCGCAATTTGACCGCCAAGGTGGAATATGCCCGCTGCTATGCCCGGCTGATGTACGATCGTCCCCTGCACGATCGGCTGCTGCGGGAGGTGTTGCGGGCGGATACCAGGGCCGAAGGTTTTACGCTGTTCAACACGCTGGCCAAAGAGGAGGCCAAAAAGCTTCTGGAATCGGCGGAAGAGTATTTCTGAAAGCTGGAAGGGTACTTGAGAAATTTTGGGCCGTATCGCTGGCGGCCATGAAAAAAATGGGTAAGGGAGAAAAACGGAAATGTTGAGAAAATTTTTTGTCATAGTGGGAGTATGGATACTTTCCAGCCTTGCCTGGACGGGCTGTGCCGAAGCCGTGATCGTCAAGCTGGCCACGGTTGCGCCGGAGGGTTCTTCCTGGATGACGGAGATGCGCAAGGGGGCTGAGGAGATTAAACAGCGCACCGATGGCCGGATCAGCATCAAATTTTTTGGCGGCGGCGTGATGGGGAACGAAAACAGCGTGCTGCGCAAGATTCGCGCCGGCCAGCTGCACGGCGGCGCCTTCCTTGCCGGAGGGCTTTCCGAAGTTTGCCCGTCCTTGCGGGTGTATGGATTGCCGCTGGTGTTTCGTTCCTACACCGAGGTGGACTATGTGCGCTCCCGCATGGATTCTCTGCTGCTTGCGGATCTGGAAAAGGCGGGTTTCGTCAGCTTCGGGTTTGCGAGTGGCGGTTTTGCCCTGCTGATGTCGCGTGATCCGATTGCCTCCCTGGAGGACATGAAGAAGAAAAAGATCTGGATCCCCGCCGATGACCGCATCAGCGAGAAGACGATGAAGCATCTGGGCCTGTCACCGGTGTCGATGCCGCTCACCGATGTCCTCACCGGCCTGCAGACCGGCCTGCTGGACGTGGTGGCCAATTCTCCTGAGGGAGCCATCGCTTTCCAGTGGCATGTCAAGACCCGTTACATCACCGATGCGCCGCTGGCCTATCTGTTTGCCACGCTGGTCATTGACAGGAAGGTGTTCAACAGCTTTTCCGCCTCCGATCAGCAGGTAGTGCGTGAGGTAATGGGGAGGATCTACAAGGGCTTTGAACAGCAGAACCGGATCGACGACCAGGCCGCGGCCAGGGCGCTGGCCAAACAGGGCATACAGACACTGAAGCCTTCAGATACCGAACTGGCGAAGTGGCAGGTCAAGGCCGATGAAGTCAACGCCATGCTGGAAAAAGACGGCACTTTCCCCGCCCCCCTGTACAAACAGATGAAAAAGCTGGTGAGCGAGTGTCGCAAATGAAACGTCTGCTGTGGCTGCTCCGTCTGGGGGCGTCCCTGGAAGACGCCTTGTTGACAGCTCTGCTGGCACTGATGATTCTGCTGGCCTGCGCGCAGATCCTGCTGCGCAACCTCTTCAATACCGGGCTGGTCTGGGCGGATGGCCTGCTGCAGGTGGCGGTGCTCTGGATCGGGATGCTGGGGGCGATGGCTGCCGCCCGGGAGGACAACCATATCAGCATGGATGTGGTGGCGCGCTTTGTGCCGCCGCGCTGGCGGATGCTGCTGAAACTGCTGTCCAACGCGGCCGCGGCGCTTGTCTGCGCGGTGCTTGCCTGGCAGTCGCTGTTGCTGGTGCTTGCGGAACGGAGCGCCGGCAGTACCGGAGCGCTGCGGATACCCGTCTGGATCTTCCAGTTGATTCTGCCGCTGGGTTTTGGCGTCATTGCCTGGCGCTGCGGGATGAATTTCCGGCGCGCATTGCGCCATGAAACGGAGGATGCATGATGACGCCGCTTCTGGTCCTGCTGGCCCTGGCGCTGATCGGCGCGCCGCTGTTTGTGGTGATCGC
>JAFPZV010000044.1 GCA_017417085.1 Deltaproteobacteria bacterium
AACACCGCGTGGATCAGTTCGTCCTTGTCCCTGAAATAACGGTAGATCGTCCCGACGCCGACCCCTGCCCGTTCCGCGATCAAAGCGGCGGGCGTTCCATGAAAGCCCCGTTCGGCTATCAGGCCCAGTGCCGCCTCCAGAATGGAGGTACGTCGATCCTTGTTCTGACTCATAAAAACGCCTTTTTACCTCAAGACCATAGAATGAATGTTCATTCCGGGGAAAATGGGAAAATTTCTACTCCTCCGCCACGAGAAAATCAAGACTTGCCAAAGAAAAAACATGTGCGGCCACGTGGTCCCCAAAGCTCCGTCACGCCTCATGTCCGCCAGGCAATCCGGACACTTGCGCAATTTACCGCTTCTCCGTTATAACCGCATTGCCCCGGGAAATCCCGGATTACATCAGCCACAAGATCCACAAAATGTACGCGGCAAGCGGAACGGATCTTCAGATCCGGCGAACGTTTCCTCAAACCCTTCCCGGAGATTTTTCGCTCAGCGAGTGGAAAATCCGGCCGCAATAACCGTCATGTGAACGAGGTGCCCATGGATATTCGCGTCTTGCGCTCCTTTCTGGCGATAGCCCGTGAAGGCGGCATAACGAAGGCCGCCAATTTTCTGCATGTGACCCAGCCAACCCTGTCGCGCCAGATACAGGATCTCGAAGCGGAACTGGACGCCAGGCTGTTTGAACGTCACAGCCACAGCGTAACCCTGACACCGGCCGGAGAACGGCTGCGGATCCGGGCCGAAGAGATTCTGGAACTGGTCGGACAGACCGAGGCGGAATTTGCCGCCCGCTCCCGAACCATCAGCGGCGACGTCTATGTCGGATGTGGAGAAACGCCGGTGATGCGTCACCTGATCGATGCCATGAATGCGCTCCGGACCCGCTATTCCGGCATCCATTTTCAGATCTACAGCGGCAACTTTGAAGCGGTCACCACTCGTCTTGATCGCGGCCTGCTCGATTTCGGCGTGCTGCTTCAACCGGCGGATCTCTCGAAGTACCGCTTTGTCGATCTGCCGGGCCAGGATGTCTGGGGGGTGCTTACCCGCGCGGACAGCGCGCTCGCCCACAAGAAAAGCGTTGTTCCAGGGGACCTGCGTCAAGAGCCGCTCATCCTCTCCCAGCAGGTGCTGCGGCAAACGGGCACACCCAACCATATCGCCGGATGGTTCGGCGACGATTTTTCCCGGCTGGATGTGGTCGCCATCTACAACCTCGCCTACAACGCCACGCTCATGGCCGAAAGCGGCATGGGACACGTCCTGATGCTCAAAGGGCTGGTGAACGCGCCCGAGCGGCGCAACCTGCGCTTTGTGCCGCTGAACCCGCCGCTGTCCACCGGATTAAGCGTCGTCTGGAAAAAGCAGCAGAGTTTTTCACCTGCGGCTCAAGCTTTCCTGGAAGAGATCCAGGCACGCTTTGCCGCCTCATCCACACAAGGATCCTCTCATGCATTCAATGCATAACACAACATGAAATATAAGTATTTGCTCTTTCACCGCCTGCGGTTGTAGCCTCCATCCATCCGAAGAAAAAGCATCAACCTTCAAACGAGCACAAGGAGCGTCAAGGCATGGACAAACAGATGTTGGCAGGCAAGGTGGCAATCATTACCGGCGCAAGCTACGGCATGGGCAGCACAATGGCGGAACTGTTCGCCGAAGAGGGCGCGAAAGTGGTCATGACCGGTCTGGGGTCGGAGCCGGAAGGCAAGGAGAAACTCGACGCCGCAGTCGCGAAGGTGCGCGAAGCGGGCGGTACGGCCATTGGCATTCTGGCGGATACCAAATCTCTGGAGGACACGAAGCGGGTCTTTGCGGAAACGCTAAAAACCTTTGGCGATTTGGACATTCTCATCAACAACGCCGGACTTGGCGAACAGAAGATGATCGACGAAACCGACGACGAATGGCTGTTCCACGTAATGGACACGAATCTCGCCGGGCCCCTGCGCTACATCCGCGAGGCACTCAAGATTTTCCTGCCCAAGAACGAGGGCGTCATCATCAACATCTCTTCGGTGAACGGCACGCGGCCCTTCTGCGGCGCGGCCTACACCGCCACCAAGGGCGCGCTCAACACCCTGACCAAAAATGTCGCGATGCGGCTGGTGGACACCAATATCCGCTGCAATGCGGTTGCGCCCGGGTCGACCATTACTCCGGCACATCTGGCCAACAAGGCGGGCCA
>JAFPZV010000045.1 GCA_017417085.1 Deltaproteobacteria bacterium
GAGCGCATTGCCAAGGAACCCAACTGGAACAAGGCCACCGCGCTGTCGCTGATGCTGTTCATCCTGCTGTACTCGCCCTGCTTTGTGGCACTGGTCGTCATCAAGAACGAGGGCGGCTCGTGGAAGTGGCTCTTCTTCAGCCTGATTGTCAATACGGCAATTGCCTTTGGCGTGTCGTACATCGCCTACAACATCGGCCTGAAACTGTGGGCCTGATGGAAAAGCCGATGCCAAGGGAAACCATACAACAGAAAATTTTATCCGGATGCCCGCCCATGGGGGGCGGGCTCTCCGGGAAAGCGGATTGTGAACCCCGGGCCCGGATACCTTTTCCGGATGGGGGCCACAGCAACACACAACAAGGAGGAAGAGATGGAATCACGCATGAAATGTGGTCTGTTTTTCTTGGGAGGCATTGTGCTGGGCGCAATCGGCGCCGGCATGATCAGCCGCGGTCAGCTGAGATCGCTGACCACCGGGCTCATCAGCCGCGGAATTGACGCCAAGGATGCGGTGCTGGCCAAGATGGAAACCGTCAAGGAAAACATGGAAGATCTGGTAGCGGAAGCCCAGCATGTGTCCCAGGAGCGCAAGAACGTTCAGGACGCGGGTTAAACAAAAGTTTCAACATGTGCGCCCCGTATCCTTGCGGGGCGTTTTTTTTGCCCATTCATAACAAAATTGCCGAGGAACCGATGGAATTCATTATCGCCCACCAACTGCCCGGCCGGATCCGGCTGCGTACCGCCCCCCTTTCGGCCGATTTCGCCAACACGCTGGCGGATCGTCTGGAGAGCCTGCCGGGGATCACCGGCGTCAGGATCAGCCTCCGGACCGGCAGCATCCTGCTCCTGTACACGGGAAACAACGCTCCGCGCGATATCTGCGCGCTGCTTGCCGCTCAAACCATTCCCGAACGATCCCTGCAAATCCGTGCCCCACAGGAAGGCGCCCTCGTTGAGGCGCAACATGCCCCGGGCTGGGGGCCCTTCCTGTGGTACCTGCTTGTCCGCCCCCTGCTCCCCATGTTTGTCCGTATCATCACCGCGCTCAGGAGCGCCCTTCCCTACATCAAAAAGGGTCTGGCCGCGCTTTTCCATGGCCACCTGAACGTGGACGTTCTGGACGCCTCCGCCATTACCATTTCCATTCTGCGAGGCGATTTCGGCACGGCCAGCCTGCTGATGCTGCTGCTCGGCTACGGCGAAGCCATGGAGCAGTGGACCCGGCGCAAATCGCTGGCCCAGTTGGCGGAGAGCCTGCGGCTCGGAGTCGACAATGTCTGGGTACGCCGTGAAGGGCAAGATCTGCGCATCCGCTTCGACGAACTGCGCGTCGGCGATCTGGTCGTCGTCCGCGACGGTTCGGCCATTCCGGTGGACGGCACCGTTGTCGAGGGCAACGCGCTGGTCAATC
Source organism: Deltaproteobacteria bacterium (assembly GCA_017417085.1). The sequence goes on from JAFPZV010000045.1 coordinate 1,417, forward strand.
AGGCATCCATGACCGGCGAGCCGCTGGGTGTGCGGCGCGAGCCGGGCGCGTCGGTCTTTGCCGGAACGGTGGTGGAAAGCGGCGAACTGCTGATCCGGGCGACCGGCGTCGGCGACAACACCCGGGTAAAGGGCATCGTCAAGTACATCGAAGAGTCGGAGAAGATCAAGGCCGGCATTCAGGGGAAGGCCGAACGGCTGGCCAACACCGCGGTTCCCTTCAGCTTCCTGCTGGCGGGCCTGGTCTGGCTTGCCACCCGCAACCTCACCAGGGCGGCCTCGGTGCTGCTGGTGGACTACTCCTGCGCGCTGCGGCTGGCCACACCGCTGGCGATTATGTCCGCAATGCGCGAAGGCGTGGAAAACGACATCCTGATCAAGGGTGGACGCTACCTTGAAGGACTGGCCGGAGCCACCACGGTGGTCTTCGACAAAACCGGCACGCTGACCAACTCTCGCCCCCAGGTTGCGGAAGTCATCCCGGCCAAGGGTTACGAGCGCGCGGAGATCCTGCGGCTGGCCGCCTGTCTTGAGGAGCACTTCCCTCATCCGGTGGCGCGGGCCGTCGTGCGGCAGGCGGAAGAGGAACAGCTGATTCATGAGGAAGAACACGCCCGGGTGGATTACGTTGTGGCGCACGGCATCTGCACCCATGTGAACGAAAAACGGGTGCTGCTGGGCAGCCTCCACTACATTCACAACGACGAGCATGTCGCCGTCAGGCATATGCGCGCCGAGGCCGATCGTCTGGCCGGCGCCGGATGCTCGGTGCTCTATCTGGCCAGCGACGGCAAACTGATAGGTCTTATCGGCCTCAACGATCCGCCGCGCCCGGAAGCGCGGGAGGTAATCCAGGCCCTGCGCGAAGCGGGGATCCGGCGCATCGTCATGTTGACCGGCGACGACAAACGCGCCGCCAGCACCGTGGCCAGGCAACTGGGCATCGACGAATACCGGGCCGAGATTCTGCCGGTGGACAAGGCTGGCATTGTCACCTCCCTGCACGATGAAGGCGAAACGGTTCTGATGGTGGGCGACGGCATCAACGATTCCCCGGCGCTTTCCGCCGCCGACGCCGGCGTTACTTTGAAGGACGGCGCCGATCTCGCCCGGGAAGTGGCCGGCGTGGTACTCACCGCAAGCGATCTGCACCAGCTACTTGCCGCCATCCAGCTGGGACGTTCCGCCATGCGCCGGATCCAGACCAACTTCGCGCTGACGCTCTCCCTGAACACGCTCTTCCTGGCGGGAGGCCTGGCCGGAGTTCTGGGACCCGGCATCTCCGCCCTTCTGCACAACCTGACCACGCTGGGCGTCTGTTTCAACGCCAGCCGTCACTTTCTGCCCAAAGGAGGAAACATCTGAATGAACAGCTCAATCATGCAGTACATCACCAGCTTTTTTGAGGGACGCGTGCGCATCCGCCATCCGGAACTGCGCAAAAGCGGCTGCGAGGAACAGATCTGGGCCCTGCTGGGCCAAATCCCCGGCATTCTCACCCTGACGGTGGAACAGAAGACCGGCTCGCTTCTTCTGGAATATGACCCGAAAGTCCTGCCGACCAACAAACTGTTGGAACTGGCCGAGCAGTGGTCCGCCGCCCACCCCGTCTGAAAAGGGCCGGCTGCCGTCTCCTTTGCTCCCCTATTGAACAAGAAAGGACCATCCTATGATCGATACCTATGTCACCAGCAGCATCCAGGGACGAATGCGCATCCGCCATCCGGCCCTGCGCAACGAACGGGACGCCCTGCGCCTGAGCAATCTCCTGCAGGGTCAATCCGGGATTCTGGACATCACCGGCAACCGACGGACCGGTTCCCTGCTCGTCGAATACGATTCCCGGACGGCGCAGCCTGGCGACCTGCTGGCCATTTTTGACAACTGGCTGTCCAGACTTAACCAGTCTGCGGCCCCACCCGCCAAGGTTCTGCCTTTCATGAGCAACCGCCGTGCAGCCGTCCGCTGTCTGAACCGTGGCATGCTGGCCACGCTGGCCTTCTCCGTCATCATGGGCATGACGGGGCGCACCCGGGCCCACGTCGTGTCCGGAGGCTTGTTCGTGGCGGAAGCCCTGATGCATTCCTGGCTCTACCGTAAAAGACTGTAAGACCCTGTGAAAAAACTCGCCGTGTACAAAGAAAAAAAGCGAGGACCGGAAAAAGGGAGGAATTTTTCCTCCCTTTTTTTGTTTTAAAAGCCCAGAAGCTCGACGGCCAGTACCACCGCGCTGGCGCACAGCGCCACGGTCAGCAGGCCGCGCTCCTTCCAGGCCAGAGCCACCGCCGCCACAAAGCCCGCGAGCGCGGAAAGGCGGCTTGAGGTGGAGTACAGAATGGCAGGAAAGGTCATCGCCCCCAGCACCGCATAGGGCATGTACATCAGGAACGAACGGACAAAACGGTTGGCGATCCGGCGTTTGCACAGGACAAAGGGCAGCATCCGGATCAGATAGGTGACGCCGGCCATCACCAGCAGATAGCGGCAGAACAGTCCGGTGTCCGTCATGGGAGCGTCTCCTCTCCGGCGGTCTCCAGGGGCCTCAGCCAGGCAAACAGCGCGCTGGCGGCCACCGCGCAGACGACAATTGCCATCCCGGCGGAAAGGTTCTTCAGACCAGGCGCATACCGGAACAACGAACTCAGGCCCACCGCGCAGAGCGTCACGCCCAGAACCGCGCGATCCTTGCGCATTGCAGGGACCACAATGGCCACGAACATCCCGTAAATGGCAATGCCCAAAGCGCTGATGACTATCGCGGGCAGCACGTTGCCTGCCACCGCGCCCACCGCCGTTCCAAACGACCAGCCGATATAGGGCGTCAGAATCAGCCCGTACAAATAGTTGCGCCCCACCATGCCGGGGCAGCCGCTTGCCACGGCAAAGACTTCATCGGTATTGACGAAGGCGATGATCAGGCGGTCCAGCATGCTGACGTTGGC
>JAFPZV010000046.1 GCA_017417085.1 Deltaproteobacteria bacterium
CACGCCGCTGCAACCCGTAGGGCAGATTGCGGGGATATTCCTGGGCATAGTCCATCAGGCCCATGCATTCCAGCATTTCATAGGCGTGCGTGTCAATCTCGTGTTCCCGCCGCCGGAAACGGCGCGTCCACAAAAAACAATCCCAGATGGAGTAATCCAGGCAATGATGCTGCGATATCCGGATATTGTCCAGCACGGTCATATCCTGCCACAGGCGAATATTCTGGAAGGTACGGGCCATGCCCAGCGCCGTAATTTCATGCGGTTTCAACGCCCGGATATCCTGCCCTGCAAAACGGATTGTGCCACTCGTCGGTTTGTAGAATCCCGATGCCAAATTGAAGGCAGTGGTTTTCCCGGAGCCATTGGGGCCGATAAGCGCGGTGGCACTTCCCTCTTCCAGCGCCACGTTGAAATCCGACAAAGCCTGCAAGCCGCCAAACTTTTTGGTTAAAGCACTGATTTCCAGAAGCATAGTGGCCATCCTTTTCTCAATCTTCCAGCCGCTGGTAGAACTTCTTCAAAAACGGGAAGAAATCGGACAGTTCCTTCTTTCCCATGAACCCTTCCGGCCGAAACTGCATGGTGAGAATCAGAATCAGCGGCAGCACCACCCACTTCCAGACCTGGCCTATTTCGTAGCTGGCCGGAACCATATGCAGCTGATGAGCCAGCGCATTGAGAGCGGGGATGGCAAAACGCAGGGCCTCGATCAGCAGGGTAAAGACGATGGCCGACAGCACCGACCCGGAAAGCGAACCCATCCCGCCCAGATAGACCATCACCAGGCACTCGGTGGATTTCAGGATGTTGAACGACTGCGGATTGACATAGCCGTACACATGCGCGAAAAGCCCTCCGGCCACACCCGCCAGGCCCGAGGAAAGCATGAAGGCCACCAACTTCATCTTGTTGGTGTTGACGCTCATAATTTCGGCAGCAACCTCGTCCTGGCAGATGGCCGAAATCCCCTTCCCATAGGTGGAGGAAACAAAGCGCCGGATTGCCCACACACTCAATATCGTCCCGACCAGCACCAGCACGGGCATCCAGGGGATGTCCCAGACATCCTCCATGGCGCCCACCACCCGTTTCATGCCCTGAAAACCGCGCGGTCCGCCAATAACATCCATATTTTCCAGGCAGGAGATGATGATGTAGTTGGCAGCGATGGTGATGATGGCCAGATAGTCGCCCCGGGTCTTGAAGGAGGGAACGGCTACAATCAGGCCGGCCAGAGCCGCCGCCACACCACCGATCAAAATAACCAGAGGCACGCCGATAACCGCGAATCCTTCCGGCAGCAAGGCCGGGCCGAATACCCGGTCCTTGGTGAAAAGCAGCACGGAGAGCACCGACGAGACATAGGCGCCTACACACATGAAACCGGCGTGGCCACAGGAAAATTCCCCCATGTAGCCATTCACCACATTGAGGCTCGTTGAAAGGATGATGTTGATGCCCATCAGCATGGCGACCGTGGTCACATACTGGTCAACCAACTGAAAGTGCACAGCCAGAACAAAGCCAACAGTTATGGCAAGCAACAGCGCTTTGAAAGAATATTTTTGCATAGCTTGTAGTTATTTCAAATTTTGGTGGTCTGAGGCATACCGAACATTCCTGTCGGTTTCCACCACAAAATGAGCAGCAGCACCGAAAAGGCCAGCAAATCCCTCAAGGTTGAAGGGAAAACCGCCACAACGCCTATTTCCACAAAGGCCAGCAGAAAACCGCCCAAAAAAGCTCCGCGAATATCGCCAATACCACCCACCACAGCGGCGATAAATGCTTTCCAGCCGATAATCGCTCCCATGTAGGGATCCAGTACCGGATAGCTCATAACGAACAAAAAGCCAGCCAGTCCGGCAAATCCCGATCCCAGAATAAAGGTGAAGACGATGACGTTGTTGATGGGGATTCCCATGAGTGGAATGGCAAATTTGTCGTAGGAGATGGCCCTCATGGCCATGCCGATTTTCGTGCGGGTCACGATGAAGTGCAGAAGCAGAAACACGCCTATCGCTGCCGCAATGACCAGAATCTTCAGATTGGTCACCGAAATGCCGCCCAGCGAAAAAACCGTTTTTTCCAGCAGATCCGGAAAGCGTTTGCGGCTTGCGCCCAAAAGCGCCAGATTGCCGTTTTCCAGCAGGAGACCGCACATCAGCGCCGTAATGACAACGTAGAGCCGGTGGGCGCCCTTGTCACGCAAGGGCCGGTAGGCGATCCGCTCCAGCGCGACACCCACCAGGGATGTCAGTATCATGGTCGCCGGAATGGCCAGCGCCACAATCACCGGGCCCGTAAAAGTGCCGGGATCAATGACACCGTAGCTGCCCAGCAGAAATGTGGCTACAAAAAAGGCAATGTAGGCGCCAACCATGAAGATGTCGCCATGCGCGAAGTTGATAAGCAACAGCACGCCGTACACCAGCGTGTACCCCAACGCAATCAGCGCGTAAAAACTTCCCCACTGCAATGCGTTAAAAATGTTCTGAAAAAAGATCTCCACCGCTCTTCCCTGGAAAAACGTTTGCCGGGCCGCGGCACAGAAAGGAAGCGCAGCCCGGCGTCCATTATAATTATTATATTATTCTGTCGGGCAGACCTGCTCGGTAAAAACGAACTTGCCCTCTTCGTTAATACGCACCACAACCGCGCACTTGATGGGATCGCCCTGATCGTTGAACTTCATGTTGCCCGTAATGCCGTTAAACTCGGGAATCGCCGCCATGGCGTCACGGATCGCCTTGCGCTCCTCTTTCAGCTTGGGATGTACGGTCCCCACATCCTGGATCGCCTTGAGAACAATATGGGTGGCATCCCAGGTCAGAGCCGCAACATCGTCAGGCACATAACCGAATTTGGCCGTAAAACGGTCGATGAACTCCTTGGTTGCGCCGGTAGCGCCAGCGGCCGCATAGTGGGTGGAAAAATACTGGCCTTTGCAGCCATCACCACACAGATCCATCAGTTCCGCGGTTCCCCAGGTATCGGAACCCATGAACGGTCCCTTCCAGCCCAAATCGTGGGCCTGGCGGACGATCAGAGCCACCTGGTTGTAGTTGTCCGGCAAAAAGATGAAATCCGGCTTGGCCGCGATGATCTTGGTCAGCTGGGCGGAAAAATCCTGGTCCTTCGTCCCGTGGGATTCAAAGGCGACCACTGTGCCCTCGCCCATCTTCTTTTCCCATTCGTTGCGGAAAATTTCGGCCAGGCCTTTTGAATAGTCATTCGAAATGTCGAAGATAACCGCGGATTTTTTGGCTTTAAACGTTTTGGCCGCGAAATTGACCGCTACCGGTCCCTGGAAGGGATCCAAAAAAGCCGCCCGGAAAACCCATGGCCGATCCAGCGTACAATCCGGATTGGTGGACCACGGAGAAATCATCGGCGTGCGGTTGTCGTCACAGGTACCGCCAGCCGGCACCGCCTGTTTGGACGAGTTGGGACCAACGATTGCCAGAACCTCGTCACGTTCAATCATCTTCAAGGCAACGTTAACCGCAGATTCCGCCTTCGATTCGTTGTCCTCGTAAATGAAATCCAACAGATACTTCTTGCCGCCAACTTCCAGACCGCCTTTTCCGTTGATGTCGGCCTTCAGCATCTCCGCCGCATTGCGGGAAGATTCTCCTACTTTGGGGATGTCACCGGTCATGGGCAAATTGAAGCCGATCTTCAACGAATCGGCTGCCCACGCCGCACTTCCCAGCATTGCGACAGCACCAATCACCATGCCCCATTTCTTCATACCGCAAACCTCCTTGCAAAAAAAATTGTGTTTCCTCTCCAACCTAATCTTTCCCTATACCACATCATGAGGAAAATATGGTTTATGTTTCCGTTTTTTTTCTTTTCCGGACCGTGTTTTCCGGCTTGGGCTCCGTGTTTTCCGGCTGCTGTTTCCAGTCGCAGCCTTCCTGCGCACATTTACGGTACCGCCCATAACGTTTGCTGACCTTTTCCACCGTCACCGGGAATCCGCATTTGGGGCAGGGCTCGGGCACCGGCAGATCCCACAGCGCGAATTTGCAGTCGGGATAACGGCTGCAGGAGTAAAAGATCTTGCCGTACCGGCTTTTCTTTTCCTGCATTTTTCCCTCATGACACTGGGGACAGGCAACCCCGATTGCCCTGGGTTTGTTGAGCGGCTGGATATTTTTGCAGGCGGGATAGGCCGAACAGGCCAGAAACTTGCCGTAACGTCCAGTCTTGATCAGCATGGGTGCACCGCATTTGTCGCATTTTTCCTCGGAGGTCTCAACCTCCTGCGGCTCTCCCGAAGGCGCCAACGATTCCGTGAAATGGCAGGCGGGGAATCCGGAACAGGCCAGAAAACGCCCGGAACGTCCCAGTTTGATGACCAGCTTGCTGCCGCATTCCGGACAGACGCGATCGGTATCGACGCTGGTCACCTCCTGTTTGCTGACCTCCACTTCCTTCTGCTTGAGCAGGCTGATAAAGGGCTCCCAGAATTCGGCCAGCACCGGACGCCAGCCTTTTTCGCCCCGGGAAACCTCGTCCAGTTCTTCTTCCATGGAGGCGGTAAACTCATAATCCACATATTTGAAGAAATGTTTGGTCAGCAGATCGCTGACAACCATTCCCAAATCTTCCGGGAAAAACGTCCGTTTCTCCAGCCGGGCGTACTGGCGTGTCACCAGCGTGTTCATGATCGGCGCATAGGTGGAGGGGCGGCCAATGCCGTTTTCCTCAAGCGTCTTGACGAGCGTCGCCTCCGTAAAGCGGGGCGGAGCCTGGGTAAAATGCTGGGCGGGCTCCACGGAACTGCAGTCCAGCTTTTCGCCCGTCTCCAGCGGAGGAAGTCTCTTCCCGTCTTCATCCTCCGCGCTGTCGTCACGATCCTCAATGTAGACCTTCATAAAACCGGGGAAACGCACCACCTGACCCGTTGCCCGCAGCACAAAACGATCGCCGCACGAAATATCCACCGTTGTGATGTCCAGAAGCGCCGCGGCCATCTGCGAAGCCACAGCCCTGCGCCAGATCAGATCGTAGAGTTTGAACTGGTCGGGCGTCAGGTGCGCCTTCACCTTGGAGGGCAGATTGGCAAAGGAGGTGGGACGAATGGCCTCATGCGCCTCCTGGGCATTCTTGGCCCGGCTCTTGAACACCCTTGGCGCCGCCAGCGCATACTCCTTGCCGAAATTCCCGGTGATGACGGCACGCGCCTCCTTCAGGGCATCCTGCGACAGGGCCACCGAATCGGTACGCATGTAGGTGATGAGACCCACCGGCCCGCTGCCGATATTCACCCCCTCGTAGAGCTTTTGCGCCACGCTCATGGTCTTGCCAGCCAGAAAGCCC
>JAFPZV010000047.1 GCA_017417085.1 Deltaproteobacteria bacterium
CTGGAATGACTTTTGGTTGGAAAGAGGACGGTAAACGCCTGTTGGCTGTCCTGCTGGCGGCCCTGATGATGGCTGTCAACATCAAGACCTTCGTGCAGGCAGGCGATCTCTATCCCGGCGGCGTCACCGGACTGACCGTGCTGCTTCAGCGGCTCTTCCAGCAGTTTCTTCATCTGGACATTTCTTTTTCCGTCATCAACTTCCCGCTGAACGCCATTCCGATCTTCATCGGTTTCCGCTTTATTGGGCGCAAATTCACGTTCTATTCGCTGGTTTTCATCCTTCTGAGCGGCATTCTGACCGATCTCATACCGGCCCAAGCCATCACCTCCGATCCCCTGCTGACCTCCGTTTTTGGCGGACTCCTCACCGGCCTGGCCATCAGCCTGTGCCTTATGGTGGACACCACCAGCGGCGGAACGGACATCATCTCCATCTACCTTTCGCAGAAGAAGGGCGTGGAAACCTGGAACCTGATCCTCGGCTTCAATACGGCATTGCTGATCTGTGCGGGGTTCCTGTTCGGCTGGGACAAGGCGCTGTACTCCATCATTTTGCAGTACGTCTCCACCCAAACCATCCATACGCTCTACCGTGAATACCAGCAGCAAACGCTCTTCATCATCACGGACAAGGGCCAGGAAATCGCGGACGCAATCCACGAAACCTGCCACCACGGCGCATCCATTATGCAGGCGGAAGGTTCGCACGAGCACCGGATGTATCACGTGGTCTATTCGGTGGTTTCCGCCGCCGATGCGCGCCGGGTCATACTGGTGGTCAAAAAGATCGATCCGCACGCCTTCGTCAATTCGTTCCGCACCACGGAACTTTCCGGATATTTCTATATGAAGCCGAAGGATTAAAAACACAAAAGGCGAAAACACATATGAAATGCTTTCGCCTTTGTCATTTTGGGAACGGCCCGCTTGATGAAAAAAAAATGGCTTTCAAATTACATAGTTATCCGCCACGGTCTCACTCATGAGATCCGCCAGTGTAATACCGTCGAAATATTTGTTGGTCAGCTCGTTGAAGCCCCGCCACATGCCTATCGTGCGGCAACTGCCCACCCGCGGACAGGGTTTGGCGCCATGTTCCAGGCAGGCGACCGGCGCCAGCTCCCCTTCGGTCAGGCGCAGGATCTCGCCCACCCGGTAATCTTCCGGAGCGCGGCACAGACGGTGACCGCCGCCCTTGCCGTGCTGCCCTTCCACCAGCCCCGCCTTCGTCAAAAACGGCATGATCTTTTCCAGATACTTTAAGGAGATCTCCTGCCGCGCCGCCACGTCCTTCATCGGAATATAGTCGGCACTCGGATGCTCCGCGAGATCAATCATCACCCGCAGAGCATAACGGCCCCTGGTCGAAATCATCATCAACGTCAACCTCTTTCCTCGCCAGAAAGGGCGGAACGGTCACCGAACACACCATATCCGGCAATCAGGCAAAAATTTTTCAATCCCTCGGCACGGCCAGCATCCGCTCCAGCGAGCCCTGGGCCCGCCGACGCACCTCTTCCGGAACCGTCACCACCGGCTGCATTGTCTCCAAGGCCCCAAGCACGTCTTCCAACCGTGTCAGTTTCATGTTGTGGCACAGCAAACTGGCTTCGGGGAAGATAAACTCCTTCTCCGGATTGGCACGCCGCAACTGGCAGAGGATCCCCCGCTCGGTCACAACGACAAACTTGCGCGCGGAGCTTTTGGCCACAAAATCCAGCATTCCGCTGGTGGAAAAAATATGCTGAACCAGATGCAGCACTTCGGGACGGCATTCGGGATGCGCCAGCGAAACCGCATCCGGATGCGCTTCAATCGCCTTGCGCACCGCCTCCGCCGGAACGCTGTCATGAATTGGGCAGCAGCCATCCCACAGATGGCAGGTTTTGTCGGCACGTGCGGCAATATAGGAACCCAGGTTGCGATCCGGCGCCAGAATGACTTCCCGCTCCGGAAGCGACTGCACCACCCTCAGCGCATTGGCGCTGGTACAGCAGATATCGCTTTCCGCCTTGGCCGCCGCGCTGGAGTTGACGTACAGCACCACTGGCGCCTGGGGATAGCGGGCGCGCATCTCCCGGATGCGCTGCGGCGTGGCGGTATCGGCCAGTGGACAACCGGCTTCCATGCGGGGCAGCAGCACCGTTTTCTGCGGGGAAAGGATGGCCGCCGTCTCGGCCATGAAGTACACACCACACAGGACAATGACCTTTTTGTCGGTCGAGGCGGCATGAACCGCAAGAGCCAGCGAATCGCCGACGATATCGGCAATTTCCTGCACGGCGTCCGGCTGATAATTATGTGCCAGAACAAGGGCGTCACGCTCCCGGGCCAGACGCTGAATTGCGCTTTTGATGTCGCTCATGGGGATACCTCCTTCTTTGGGGATGGTCAAAAAGCCAGCCCCCCTGCAGAGGGGGCTTCTCGCTGACATCGTTTCCGGACAAGGTAAACAACCTTGCTCCGAATGGCAAGACGGGCGGCCTCAATCCGTAAACAACGGCGTGGAAATATAGCGCTCGCCGGTATCGGGCAGCAGGACGACAATGGTCTTTCCGGCATTCTCCGGCCGCTTGCCCAGCTGCAGGGCCGCGTACAGCGATGCTCCCGAGGAAATTCCCACCAGAACCCCTTCGGTCTTCCCGATGAGACGCCCGGTGTTAAAGGCATCCTCGTTGCTGACCGCAATAATCTCGTCGTAAATCTTGGTATCAAGAACCTTGGGCACAAAGCCCGCCCCGATGCCCTGAATCTTGTGGGCGCCGGAAACGCCGGTCGAAAGCACGGCCGAGGACTGCGGTTCCACCGCAACAATGCGTACATCACCCTTTTTCGATTTCAGATACTGGCCCACACCGGTCAATGTGCCGCCGGTGCCGACACCCGCAACGAAAATGTCGACTTTGCCGTCGGTATCCTCATAGATCTCGGGCCCGGTAGTCTCGTAGTGTGCCCTGGGATTGGCGGGATTTTCGAACTGTCCCGGTATGAAACTGCCCGGTATCTCCTTTGCCAGCTCCTCGGCCCGCGCGATGGCGCCCTTCATCCCCTTGCTGCCCTCCGTCAGTTCCAACTGCGCGCCGTAGGCCTTCATCAGCAGCCGGCGCTCCACCGACATGGTTTCCGGCATGACAATGATCGCGCGGTAACCGCGGATAGCGGCCACGGCCGCCAGACCGATACCGGTATTGCCGGAAGTCGGCTCTATAATCGTCGCTCCGGGGTGCAGGCGCCCGCTCTGTTCCGCCTCATCGATCATGGCCTTGGCGATGCGGTCCTTGACCGAACCTGCCGGATTGAAATATTCGAGTTTGGCCAGAATGCGCGCGCCGAGTTTTTCCTGCGCCGCAATGCGTCCCAGTTCCAGCAGGGGAGTATGACCTATCAGTTGATCCGCGGAAGTGTAGATACGAGCCATAACAAA
>JAFPZV010000048.1 GCA_017417085.1 Deltaproteobacteria bacterium
AACCGAAACAGTGAAAAATCTGACGGGCGGGACTGACATTGAACGAAGGAGTCTTTTCCGCGTGAAAGGGGCACAGCCCCTGATAGTTGGCACCGGCGCGCTTCAGGCTCACATAGGAGGAAATAACCTCCACAATGTCCGCGCGCTCGCGCACCTCGTTGATTTTTTCCTCGCCGATCATGAGGCGCTCCGTCCCCTTTCCCGGCTTTCAGCCCACAAAACGCGCGATGGTGACACCGGTGCCGCCGTGTGCCGCATCCGCGCAGAAAAAGCTCTTGACCCCCTGCTCCCGCGCCAGCTGCTCATGCACCGCGTGCCGCAGAATCCCCTCGCCGCTTCCATGAACAATCGCCACCTCGTCGATGCCATGCAGGCGGGCATCATCCAGAAAACGCCGCAGGGCGGGGATCGCATCGTCCAGACGCTGGCCCACCAGTTTCAGCTCCGGGAAGAAACGCCTTTCACCCGAATCATGCGCACCGCTCCATTCAACCGCGCCACGCTTCCTTCTGCCCGCACCTTCACAACGTTCCAGCCGTGCAAGCGGCAAAAGCACCCGTTTCCCGTTCAACAGCAGTTCCGCCGTTTCTCCCCGGACCGAAAGCAGGGTGCCCTTCTGCCGCTCGCTGCCGCGCAGACGCAGTGCCATCCCCGGACGAAATGGAATGTCGGCCTTCGCGCCCTCCGTTTCCGACCCTTTTTCCAGCTCGGCAAACGAGCGTTTCAAGGCGTTCATCTCGCCGCGTATCTGCGCTTGCCGGCGGGTATCCGGCTTTTTCCCCGCCGCTTCATCCAGCAACTGGCGCAGCCTCTGCTCCACGGCGGCGATACGGCGGCGGCCCTGTTCCAAAAGCCGCGCGGTCAGAGAAGCTTCCCGCACTTCCAGCTCTTCACGCAGCGTCTGCACACGACGAAGATGCTGGGCAGCCTCCAGACGATCGTGACGCGCAGCCTCCAGTTCCCGCTCCATTTCCAGCTGGCGATGGTTGAGCGCAGCCAGCAGATCGCTTCCGGCCCGTTCTTCCCGTCCCAGATAGCCTGATGCACGTTCCAGAAGTTCTTCGGGCAAGCCCATCAGACGGGCGATGGCAAAGGCGTTGCTGGAACCCGGAGCCCCATAACGCAACTGGTAGGTCGGCCGCAGGGTGACATCGTCGAAGATCACTGCGGCACTTTCGATACCTTCGTGCAGAAAAGCATAGCTCTTTAAAAGATTCAGATGGGTGGACAGGATAATTCGAGCGCCCCGGGAACGCAGCGTATCCAGACAGGCCATCACCAACGCGCCCCCCTCCGCCGGATCGGTACCCGTACCCGCCTCGTCCAGCAGCACCAGGGATTCCGGCCCCGCCTGTTCCAGGATAGTGCGCATCCGTGCCAGATGGCCGGAAAAGGTGGAAAGATTGGCCTCCAAACTCTGTTCATCACCAATATCGGCAAAAATTTCCGGGAACAGAAAAAGGCGGCTGTCCGGATGACAGGGAATGTACAGGCCACACCGCGCCATCAGCACCAAAAGTCCCGCGGTCTTGACCGACACCGATTTGCCGCCGGTGTTGGGCCCGCTCACGATCAGCGTGTCATGCCGCTCGTCCAGCAAAATATCCATTGGCACTGGCGCTTCCGCCCGCGGGTTTCCATCTGACGTAAAGATCAGCAGTGGATGACGCGCCTGCCGCAATTCAAGCACAGACTTGTCCGCCAAAGCGGGTGCCACCGCCTGACAGGCAAGGGCAAAGCGCGCACAGGCGCCTGCGAGATCCAGATCCGCAAGAATCTCCTGATTCGCCGTCAGTGGGACCAGCTGCTGACGGGTCAATTCGGTGAGCTCTCTCAGGATGCGTTCCATCTCGCGCTGTTCGCGGCGCAGCGCAGACTGCAGCTGATTGTTATCATTCAAAATGAAGGCCGGCTCGATAAAGAGCGTCTGGCCGCTTGAGGATTCATCGTGAATGAAGCCGCGCACCAAACCGCGAAAATCGGCACGCACCGGTACCACATAGCGGCCATTGCGCTGGGTGATATAGCGTTCCTGAAAAGCCTTGGATCGGCTTTCCGCCGTCATCAACCGCTCCAGCTTGCCGCGGATGGCCTCCCGCAGCATCCGGATCTCGCGGCGGACCGCATGCAGTTCTTCCGAAGCGCTGTCCATTATTTCGCCCTGGGCATTGAGACAACGGCCCAATGTTTGGCGCAAATGGGGCAATGGGGTAAGGCGCACGGCCAGCTCCAGCAGCGCCGGGACATTTTCCCCATCCAGACAAAACTGGCGGCAACGCCGCGCCGCATCCAGGGCTGCCGCTATCCTGTGAAAGACCTCCGCCGCCAGCACCGTGCCCGCCACATGCAGTTCCTGAAAAACCGCGCCCAGATCCGTCAGACCTTCCAGAGGCAAACTCTGCCCCTTTTCATACAGGGCCAGCAGCTCCCCAATCCTTTGCCAGGCCGTTTCCACTGCCGCGCGGTTGGGCAAGGGACCAAGCCGCAAGGCCCTTTCCCGGCCCGGTTCGGTTGCGGCATGGCGGGCCAGCAAGCGCAGGACCTTGAAGTATTCAAGCACCTGCAGGGTTTCGTGCGTCATCTTGTCAAGGGCGCATCGGAAGCCGGCTGCCCATCCTGTGGTTCTTCAGAAACCGGACCGGTGGAGGACTGATCGGCGGGAGGAAACTCCGCAGGCTCCTGGCTGGGGGATGGGGACGCCGCGGGGGAATGCGTATCAGGATAAAGCCCCAGCGAGATGAAGAGATCGCGGTTGAAATCAAAAGCTTTCTTCCCCAGTTCAATCAGCGGAGGCGCCAGTTCCGATTTTTCAAGAATCGGCTGCAGAAAGCGCGGCGTACCGGCAATGCCGGTTACAACAAACAACGCAATCGCCACCAGTACCACGCCTTCACCTACACCAAACACGCCTCCCGCCAAGTGGTTGACCTCTCCCAGAAACAGTCGTTTGACAACCTTGGAAAGCAATACCCCCACAAGGCCAAACAGCATGACCGTCACCAAAAAGATCACCAGAAAGGCACTTATGGAACTGACGACCTGAGGCACACCGAATATCTCCTTCAGCATTTTTCCCAGCTGAGGATAGAAATTGTTCGCCAGTACCGCTCCCAAAAGCAGTCCGATCAAAGAGCAGATCTCCCGCAACAGGCCACGCCACATCCCGCGAATCAAAAAGATGATCCACACCACGATGATGGCAA
>JAFPZV010000049.1 GCA_017417085.1 Deltaproteobacteria bacterium
CCAACGCGCTTTCGCCGGTGCTGGTGTCGGCGACCTTGGGGGGCGCCGGCGCCATTCTGACCGAAAGCGCGCTGTCGTTCCTGGGCATCGGCGTGCAGCCCCCCACACCGTCGTGGGGCAACATGCTCATCGCCGGGAAACAGGCATTGGGTTCCGCCTGGTGGCTGTCGGCCTTTCCCGGCTTGGCCATTCTGATCACGGTGCTGGGCTACAATCTCCTGGGTGAAGGCATCCGGGATGCCCTCGATCCCCGTCAATAGCCCAACATCAGGAGAACGCTGTCATGCCAGAGCTTCCGGAAGTGGAAACCATCCGTTTGGGCCTTGAACCGCTGATCACCGGCAAAACCGTTCAGCGGATCATCACCCGCACTCCCAGGCTGCGCGCGCCGTTGGAGCCCCGCAAGCTGAACTGCCTCCAGGGCGAAAGTCTCGCCAGCATTGAACGGCGGGGCAAATATCTGCTGTTTGCCTTTTCCACCAACTGGCTGCTGGTTCATCTGGGGATGTCGGGGGTGCTTGTCTATCTGCCGCAGGCCACCCCCCATCAGCTCCACGATCACGTGGACATCTGTTTTACCGACGGTTCGCTCTTGCGCCTGCACGATCCGCGGCGTTTCGGGCTCATGCTTTTTTTCGCCCAGGATCCGCTGACGTCTCCGTTGCTGGCCCGCTGCGGGCCGGAACCCTTTTCCGCCCAAATGAGCGGCGCCTATCTGTTTCAGGCGTCCCGGAACCGTCAGGCAGCCATCAAGAATTTTCTGCTTGATCAGAAAGTGATCGCCGGTCTCGGCAACATCTATGTCAACGAGGCACTCTTTCTTGCCGGCATTCATCCGGAACGCGCCGCCGGCCGAATCGGCATGGAACAGTACGAGGCACTGGCCGCCAGTATCCGGACAGTGCTCCGGCATGCTCTGGATGCGGGGGGAACCACCCTGCGCGATTACCGTAACGCTGAGGGAAAACCCGGTTATTTCGCCGTGCAGCTGCGGGTCTATGGCCGGGCCGGACAACCCTGCCCGCAATGCGGGACAAAAATCCAGGTTAACCGGACAGGACAACGATCGACCTTTTTCTGTCGTCACTGTCAAAAATGAATCACCCAACCTTTGCCTTTTTGAAGGAGAGAAGTTTAAAAATGAGATGGTTTTCGTTGTTGTTGGCAAGCTCCGCACTCATATTCATGAGCGGTTGCTCCCTTTTGACATACAACCTCCCGCAACAGTCTCCGTCCGCCCCACCGGCCAGGGATTTGTCCCTTGAATCAGGACCGCTCAAGGCCGATATGGTTGTCGTCTACAAGTCAAAACGGCTGATGGAACTCCGCAAGAGAGGAAAAACCATCCGGGAATACCGGATTTCCCTGGGGAAGAATCCCGAAGGGCCCAAACTTATGAAGGGAGATAAAAAAACCCCCGAAGGGCTTTACGTGCTTGACTGGCGCAACGGGAAATCCTATTACCACCGTTCCATCCACATCTCCTATCCCAACGCGATCGACATGCTCAGGGCGCAGGAAATGGGCGTAAATCCCGGCAACATGATCATGATTCACGGCATTCCGCCCAGTTACAACCATGCCTCCAATATCCTCAAGCACAGGGACTGGACCAGTGGCTGCATAGCCGTCAACAACAAGGAGATCGATGAAATCTGGGATCTGGTGAATGACGGCACAATGATCTATATCAAACCTTGAAAACAGGTTTTTCAAGGTTACAAAACAACGAAAGAAGCATTTCCAAAACATTTTAAAAAGGAGAAAGACAATGAAAGCATTTGAAATTTACCGCAACGGCAAACTGGTTGCCACCGCCGGAATGGAAGAGGCGGGCGTTCTCTCGGTAGCGGCTGTGCGCGGCCGTCATGCGATGGCCAACTTCCCGGAGGATTACCAGAAAAAAATCAAGGAAGCTGGCGATCTGGAAAATTTTGAGAAGGAAAATTTCGTCCTTGCGGTCGAAGCGGTTCTGGAAGGCATGGAAACCAAAAACCAGCGCACCTGGCACCGCAGCCGGCTGGAAGTTGGCGATGAGATTACCCTGAAGATCGTGGAAACCGACACCGTGGACGAAGCAAAAATTTCCACCAAGGTTTCCCACAGCGCCGTTTTTTAAAAAAGAAGCATCAAAAGGACGAAAAAAGGCTCCCAACTCCAAAGGGAGCCTTTTTTCTTTCTCTCATCCATCGTGGTTCAAACGTTTTTGCGCAAGCAGTCCCGCCAGAATCAGCGCGACACCCACAAGGGTCGAGCGCTGGATTGCCTCGCCTACCGCGCAGTGAATCAGCACCAAAGACAGCGGAGGCGACAGAAAAATCAGACCGCTTATCTGGGAAACCCGCTCGGCATACTTCAGGGCGAACAACCACAGCACAAAGGGCACGCTCATCTCGAACAGACCAACATAGGAAGCCCCCAGCAAGCCTCTCCAGTCCGGAACCCTCCAATCCGCGAAAAGCGGGAAAAAGACCAGCGTAAAAACCAGTCCGCATAAAAAACTCTGAAACAGCGCCATGACCGGCGGACGTTGATCCCGCACGCCGCAGATCCAGTAAAGCGACCAGATCACCGTACTCAAAAGCGCAAGTGCTACTCCGGGAACGCTGGTAAAATTCAGGGCGGAAAAACTGCCGCCGGTAGCGATAATCACGACCCCGGTATAGCCCAGCAGCATGCCGATCAAATCGCCGGCTGTCACTCGGCGGCCCAGAAGCGGAACCGACAGCAGCGCCAGCATCAGCGCCCAGGTGTAGTTGATCGGCTGCGCCTGCTGGGCCGGCAACAGCTCGTAGACCTTGAACAGAACCAGGTAGTACAAAAAGGGATTGAGGAATCCGGTCAACACGGAAAAACGCCAGTCGGACGCCGAAGACTGCCGAATCTCGTGCCAGCCCCCGGTTGCCGTTACTATCGCGGCCAATGTCAACGTTGCCACCACTGTAGACCACAGCAGCAATTCCGCGGGCGACAGATGGCGCAGGGCCAACTTGAACGCCGAAGCCACCGTCGACCAGAGCAACACCGTTGCCAAAGCGCATCCATAAGCCTTGCCCTGTGCTGTTTTGAACATTGTTCTCTTCTCCCATTCACGAAAAAGACGCCTTCCGTCCGGAAAAGGTTGAGAAAGCGCCTTTTTTACGTTGTCAATCCGCGTTTCCCTGTAGTATTACCTAAAAAAGTTCAAAAGTTAAAAGGATTTGCCCCAAAAGAGTCTTGAAAACCATCAACTTTGCACATTCAAAGGGACATCAAGGAAATCAAAAAATATCCCGTACATCCACAGAGGCTGTTCATCATGAAAAAATTTGTTTCGGCATGCATCTTCATTCTGGCCACGGCCATGACCGGAAATGCAATCTCGTTTGCGGCTTCTCCCAAAGCCTCCAAAGCAGTAAAAACCGTCCCGGCAAAGGCTCCTTCGGGCAAAATCACCCCGGCACAAACCAAGGCTCAAACTGTCCGCAAACCCGTACAGAACAAGGCAGCGTCTGCCGCTCCAGCCAGGGCGGCGATGAAAGCTCCCCAAGCTCCCAAAAGCACCGCAATTACAGGGAAACCAGGAAGCGCCAGGGCAAACGCCAAAACCGCATCTGTAAAAGCCACTCCCGTCAACAAACGGGGTCCGGTTCCCGCAAGGAAAAAGGCGCCCACGCCCCAAACCGCCAAAACCATAAAATCTGCGCACAGGCATGTCAAACGCCCGGCACCAGTGATAACCGAACCGCCACCTCCACCAGACTACATCTATCAGGCCTACGCCGTTGCCGACGCCGCGACCGGAGCCATTCTGGAGGGTGAAAATATTGACATGCTGTGGCCGCCGGCCAGCGTGACCAAGATTATGCTTTCCTGCATCATTCTGGAGAAAGTGTACCGGGGCGAACTGCGCCTCAACGAACGGGTATACGTCTCGAAAGCGGCGGCGGAAATCGGTGGTACCCAGGTCTATCTGAAAGCGGGGGAATCCTTCACGCTGGAGGAGATGATGCGGGCCATCATGATTCAATCCGCCAACGATGCCGCGCATGCCGTAGCCGAGCATGTGGCGGGCAACGCCGACGCCTTCGTCCGGCTGATGAACCGCAAGGCGGCCCAGCTGGGCATGAACAACACCGTATTCGGCTGCGTGCACGGTTTGCCACCGGTGAATGGCAGGCGCGAAAATCTGACCACCTGCCGGGATCTGCTCCGTCTTGCGCGGGAGGCACTCCGTTATCCCAAATTACGGGACTGGACTTCCGTTTCCCGCAGTACCTTCCGCCGGGGCACTACCCACATTCACAGCAAAAACAAACTGCTGGAAACCATGCCGGGTATTGTGGACGGCCTCAAAACCGGCTTCTATCGCAAAGCGGGATATAATATCGTTGCCACCGGCCGCTACGGTGGAAAGCGGATTCTGGTCGTCGTCCTGGGCAGTCCAACCGGCCCCATCCGCAACGAGTTTGCCCAAAGAAAGCTCTGTCAGTATCTGGGCCTCCATCAGGAATTGTAAGCCTTCCTTTTTCCTGAAAAATAAAAACGGCCGGGAAAAACCCTTTTCAAAGAGGGGTTCTCCCGGCCGTTCAGTTTCTTTTGCCTGAGGAAATTACATAATCCGCTGCAGCGTCACATCAAAAAACAACTTTTTGCCCGCCATGGGATGGTTGGTATCCACCCGGATCATTTCATCCGTCACCGTCAGCAGCTTCGCCAGCCCAATCTGGCCGTCCGGCTGCATCCATTCGATGAACGAACCCTCTTTCAGCTCCATGTCTTCCGGAAGATCCGCGCGTTTGAGTTCCACTACCAGATCGTCGCGATAGGCGCCATAACCCTCCTCAGGCGACACCTCAATGGTTTTGGTCATGTCCGGTTCCATCCCTATGACACCGCTTTCAAAGGCGGGGATCACCTGATTGCGACCGATGATAAATTCCAGAGGCTTGCCATGATCGTCGGAGCTGTCAAATACCGAGCCGTCCTCATAGCGCCCGATATAACGCACCCGCACCGTATCTCCAAGTTTTGCCTGTGCCATTCTCCTCTCCTTTTCCTTGCTTTCTCATTTGCCGTTTTTTTTCATGTGCCTTTCACGGCAAGATAATTCCTGAAAAACCGTTTTCAAGAGCCGATCCGGATGCCGAGCTGCTCCGAGCCCCAGGCCCCCAGATCCGGCCAACGCCCCAAAATATCGGTAGCGCCTTCGAATTCGTCCGCCACTTCGTTGATGCCGGCAAAATCCACGCCGGATCCGCGCGCAGCCGCCAGATCGCCGCGGCCGTCGGCAAGAAACAGGCAGTCCGCGGCGGACAAACCGCACTCGTCGAGCATTCGCGCCAACGACTGCGTCTTGGGCCAGTCGCCGCCCCCGCGGACGATATCCAGCAGGGTGTCCAGACCGCGTCTTTTCAGCACTTCGGCAAGCTGGGCCGGCGGCGTGTTGGAAAGCGCCGCCCGCACCTTCCCCGCCCTGCCCAGATGCTCAAGCACCTCGCGGCAGCCGCGCCCCAGGGGAGCCATCAGCATGCTGTCACGTGAAAGTTCCCGGAAACGTTCCCAGCGCAGTTCGAACTCCCCCTCCCGAAACGGGCGTCCGATTACTTCCTCCTGCACACGGCGGATCTTGGTGCCTCGATCGAGACCACTCATGACGGCGTACAGATCGATGATCCGTTGCTGTACGGCTTCATCGGCGGTAAAGGCCGCCGCCAGTGCGCGCGCGTTTCCCTCGTTGGAGAGAAAGAGCA
>JAFPZV010000050.1 GCA_017417085.1 Deltaproteobacteria bacterium
AAATAAAAACAAAAAAAAAACACGGCTCCAAAAGTGAGCCGTTTTTTTGTTTTTCAGTTACGACAAGCCTCACGGGATGTCAGAACAACATCCTGACCAATTTTCCTCAGCCCTTCTTGATAATCTTGGCCACTGCAGAAAAATCTTCCTCGCCCAAACCTTCCTCATAGGCCTTTTCATACACCTGCGTCACCACCTCCGTCACCGGCAAGTGCAAATCGTTTTTGGCCGTAATCTCGCGAATATACCTGAGACTCCCGCAAATATACTTGAGCGCCAAATTGCGGTGATAGTCGCCGCGCGCAATCGAATGACCTTTGGCATGAAACAGCGGCGAAGCCACGCCGCCAGTTTCCAGCACTTCCAAAATTTGTTCTATCTTGAAACCAAATTTTTCCCCCAGGACAAAACCTTCCGCCAAGGCCCCAATAAGCTGGGCCTGCAGCATGTCTACAATAAACTTCATCTTGGTGGCATCGCCTATCTGCCCCACATGAATGATATGCAACCCAAAATGTGTGAGGATCTCGCGGCACAAGCTGACATAGTCCAATGGTCCTCCCACCAGGATGGTCAGCAGCCCGTTTACAGCCCGTTCCCGGGAACCCCACACCGGAGCATCCAAAAACATGAAGTTGCGGCGTTCCGCTTCCTCGGCCAAATCCATTGTAACTTCCAGGGAATGGGAGCCCATGTCTACCAATAAAGTACCAGGATCCATATTCTCCAGAAGCCCGTCGGGACCAGGCAAAATCTTGCTCATCTCCTCATTTTCAGGCAAGATGATAATAACGAGATCTTTTCCCCGGACCGCTTCCGCTGGAGTCTCCGCAATGCAAACATCCATATCCTTCAAGTCTTCGCTGCATTTTCCCTGAGCGTCATACACTGTCAGATCGTAGCCACCTCGCGCCAGATTGATGGCCATGGGATCACCCATGGTACCAAGCCCCAAAAAACCGATATTTTTTTTCATGGATGCCCTCCCCCAACGCTTCTGAAGCGCTGCCGCATACAGAAAAGAAGCGGATAATCGAAGTATAAATTGGGTCATATTACCAGCGCTGGTCCAGCAATTCAACTGGCAACGCACAAACCGGAAAAAACGATAATTTACGTTATCCATGCCCAACCGTTTTGGAAAAATGGGCAATTCATAACAAAAATGTTTGAATTTAATAAATATTTTTTAACTTGACTTAACAAGGCATCTTTTATAGGTTGCCGCTAGTTTTGGAAAGTAGGTTCACATTGCCCAACAAAAAAGGAGGAAAGAAAAATGTTCAAACGTTGTCTGGTCACTCTGGTGCTTGCCCTGTTCGCGAGTATGTTGGTCACTGCCTGTGGCCAGGATTCTAAAGCTCCCAAGAAAGCTCCAGCTCCAGCCGTAAAGAAGGCCGAGGATGCTGCAAAGAAGGCCGAGGATGCTGCAAAGAAGGCTGAGGATGCCGCAAAGAAAGCCGAGAATACTGCCAAGAAGCCAACCCAGGGAATACCGCTTCCGGATAATTTTTAATCCCCGGAGGGAAAGCTTTTCAGGGTTTCGGGAGACTTCCCGAAACCCTCTTTTTGTTCACAGACACCATAGCCATTACGGCAAAAAGTAGATGTTTATCTCGCCCAACAAAAAAGGAGGAAAAAATGTTCAAACGTTGTCTGGTTACTCTGGTGCTTGCCCTGTTCGCGAGTATGTTGGTCACTGCCTGTGGCCAGGATTCTAAAGCTCCCAAGAAAGCTCCTGCTCCAGCCGTGAAGAAGGCCGAGGATGCTGCAAAGAAGGCTGAGGATGCCGCAGCCGCTACAAAAGATGCTGCTGCCAGTGCTCAAGAGGCTGCAAAAGATGCTGCTGCCGCTGCTAAGGATGCCGCAACCGCTGCTAAAGACGCTGCAAAAGACGCCGCTGCCACTGCTAAAGACGCTGCCGGTGCTGCGAAAGAGGCTGCCAAAAAGCCCGTCCAGGGAATACCGCTTCCGGATAATTTTTAATCCTTAGGTGGAAAATTTTCAGGGCTTCGGGAAACTTCCCGAAGCCCTTTTTTATCTACAGACCCCACAATGCTGACAAGCATCACGACAAGCAGGACTTATCTGCATCTGCAATCCTTTTTCATGCTCTTTCCACAGATACTCCCGGTCTATTCCACAATCAATGACTTCCCAAGGAAAAACCTCATCCCGGTCCGCCCGACGACTGACGTAAAAAGCAGGATCCATTCCCTGTTCCCGGCACGTGTCCTTGAGACTCTGCCCCCTGCCCAACGCGGGGAGCAGACGAGCTACCGCCCTGTCGCCACGCGAAAGCAGTGCCTGAATTTCCGCACTGCGCAGTGATTCAAAAAAGATCTCGGTGCGTCCCAGAGGGGCGATCGCCGCCCGCAACCGTGCGTTTCTCGCCTTCAAAATTGCAAGCGGCATCATGCCTTCCCACTGAAACGGGGTGAAGGGCTTGGGAACAAAGGGATTAACCGAAAGCACCAGATTGCCCAAACACCCTTTTTTTTTCCCCTCCTCCATCCAGATAGCGTGGATTTTATAGGTAAGACGCACCATTTCCTCGATATCTTCGTCGGTTTCAGTGGGTAAACCGTTCAGAAAATAGAGTTTGAGATTGACGATGCCCGCGGCCATAGCCAGGACAATAGCCTTCTCGATCTGTTCCTCCGTAATCCCCTTGTTGATGACTGTCCGCAAACGCGCACTGCCCGCTTCCGGAGCCAAGGCCAGCGTGCGCTGTCCACTGGAGGCCAGACGTTGCACCAGTTCGGCCCCCAGACTGTCAATACGCACACTGGAGACGGAAAAATCACCCTTTCTCCTGTCGACTTCCGCAAACAGCTCCGGAAGCCGGGAATAATCGGAAATAGCCGCTCCTACCAGCCCAAAGCGGGAGCGAAACGGCCGCATGGCTTCAAGATCCTGCGCCAAAACTTCCGGTGCTCGCTCCCGTGGAGGGCGGTAAATATGCCCGGCGGCACAGAAACGGCAACCACGCCCGCAGCCACGGGAAACCTCCACCAGGCCAAGATCGGCGAATTCACTGCCCTTGCAAAACAAAAACGAGCGACACGATGAACTGTTCAAATCACGCAGCCAACGACGGCGCGGCCGCACCATCCCAGGACGCAGCGCCTGAAAACCGCCGCCCTGCCCCCGTGCATCCGCCCAAAAACGGGGGACATAAAATCCTTCCATCCGCGCCAGCGTTTCCAACAAATGTTCGCGATCACCCTCTGTCAAAACCGCTTTGAGCAGCTCCGGCAGAAGCAGTTCACCATCGCCCAGGGCAAAGACGTCCATAATATCTGCCAACGGCTCCGGATTGAGAAAGGCGACGACTCCGCCACAAACCAGCAAAGGATGGCGGCTATCACGCTCTCGAGCCCATAATGGCAACCGCGCCAATTCAAACAGACGAGGCAAATTCAAATAATCGTTTTCAAAGGATATGGAAAAACAGATCAGATCGAAATCGGCAAGAGGCCGTCCTGATTCGCACGAAGCAAGCCGCGCCCTCTTCTCCCGGGGATCCGGCAGGAAAAAACGTTCGCAGAGCGTTTCCTCGCACTGGCTAAAAAAATGGTACACATATTGAAATCCCAGATTGCTCATACCATGAAAGAAGGTATTGGGATAGACCAGCGCCACCGCCAGCCGCCCTCCCCAGGGCTTGACAACACCGCCTTCCTCGGCGCAACGGCGTTTTCTGCCAGACATAGCGCTTTCCTCCAAAGCAAAAAGGGAAAACCTCTCTGACATCCATTATAAGAGGATGGGTAATTTCATTATTTACTGTAATAAAAACAGCCTGTTGAACAACAAGGTTTCAACAGGCTGTTTCATCACCCCTCAGAAACGTGCATCAAGCACTCAATCTACCCGGCGACGCATAAAGGTCGGCACATCATATTCGTCCTCTTCCGTCAGCCGTACCGGCGCAAACGAGAGCTCCGGTTTCTTGCGGCGAATAAAGGTCGGTACATCCGGATCGCCTCCGGCCAAATCCACAAGACGTTCCTTGCGCGCCCGCCCTTGCTGCTGTTCCACAGCCTGCCGCTCAAAGGAAGAGCCAAAACCGGTTGCGATGCAGGTTACCTTGATGGTATCGCCCAGATTTTCATCCAAAGCCACACCGATGATAACATTGGCATCCTCGTCCTCGTTTACCTTTTCGTGGATGATGCTGGAAATAGTCGAGAAATCTTCCATTGTCATATTGGAGGAACCGGAGATGTTAACCAGTACGCCTTTGGCTCCGGAAATGTCGATATCCTCAAGCAGGGGACTGCTAATGGCTTTATGGGCGGCCTCCTGGGCACGTTTCTCACCTTCTGCGATACCGATGCCCATCATCGCCATGCCGCGCTCGCTCATGATTGATTTAACATCGGCGAAGTCGGCGTTGATGAAACCGGGATTGGTGATCAAATCGGAAATGCCCTGTACCGCCTGCCGCAATACTTCATCGGAGGGGCGGAAAGCTTCCCGCAGTCCCATATTCTTGCCAGCCAGTCCCAACAACCGATCGTTGGGGATAACTATCAGTGAATCCACAACTTTTTTAAGCTCCGATACACCGCCTTCGGCCTGACGCATCCGCCGTTTGCCCTCATAGGTAAAAGGCTTGGTGACAACGCTGACCGTCAGCGCGCCGACTTCCTTGGCCACTTCGGCAATAACCGGCGCAGCGCCCGTACCGGTACCACCGCCCAGGCCGGCAGCGATAAACACCATATCCGCCCCCTGCAGCAGTTGCACCATGCGTTCTTTATCTTCACAAGCCGCATTACGCCCAACTTCCGGATTGGCGCCCGCGCCCAAACCACGCGTCAGCTTGTTGCCCAGCTGCACCTTGACGCTCGCCTTGCTGGTGCGCAAAGCCTGCGCGTCAGTATTGGCCGCAATAAAATCGACGCCGGTCATGCCGGATTCTATCATCGTATTGATGGCGTTGCCTCCGCCCCCGCCGACACCTACCACCTTGATAACATGCAGCCGTTCTTTGGTGCTGTTCTCGAAAAGATTCTGTCCTCCAGCCTCCAAATTTCTGTCCTCAGTCTCGTCCATTTCCTCCCCCCGCTTTGACAAATATTGTGGTCGCCCTACCTATTAGAAAAAGTCCCCGAACCAATCTTTCATACGCAACATAATCTTGGAAAAGACATTTTCCGTATTGGAAAAACCCTGCTTCGCCCGCTCGATATTTTTTCCGCCGTATTTCACCAGTCCCACACCGGTCGCAAACACCGGAGAATTCACGACATCTGTCAATCCGCCCAGATCCCTGGGGCTGCCGACTCGCACCGGAAGATTGAAGATCTGCTCGCCCAGTTCGGCCATTCCCGGCAAAAGGCAGGTCCCCCCTGTCAGCACTACGCCGGAAACAATCAGATCACCAAAACCGCTTCGCCGGATCTCCTGGTCGGCCAGTGTGAAGATTTCTTCCACCCGCGGCTCCAGGATTTCGGTCAGTACCTGCCGCGACAGGGTCCGTGCCGGACGGCCTCCAACCGAGGGAACTTCGATATTTTCGTCCCGATTGACCATCGAACTCAGCGCGCACCCATGCTCACGTTTGATCCGCTCGGCCTCATTAAGCGGCGTCCGCAATCCCACCGCAATATCGTTGGTCAGATGGTTGCCGCCCAGCGACAACACTGCCGTGTGACGGATGGAATTATCCACCAAAATAGCTATATCTGTGGTACCACCGCCAATATCCAGCAGAACCACACCCAGCTGTTTCTCTTCGTCCGTCAAAATGGATTCCGAAGATGCCAGTTGCTCCAGCACGATATCGGCGACATCCACGCCCGCACGATTGCAGCACTTGATGATATTCTGCGCACTGGCCACTGCGCCCGTTACGATATGCACCCTGGCTTCCAGACGCACGCCCCGCATACCCAGCGGTTCGGTGATACCATCCTGATCGTCCACGATGAATTCCTGCGGAAGAATGTGCAGTACCTCGCGATCCATGGGAATGGCAACGGCCTTGGCCGCATCAATGACACGGCGCAAATCCTCCTGCGTTACCTCCCGATCCTTGATGGCGATAACCCCCTGAGAATTGAAGCTCTTGATATGCCCGCCGGCTATACCCGTAAAAACCGACCGGATTTCGCAGCCCGCCATCAGTTCCGCTTCCTGAATCGCCTGACGGATGGCAGCCACCGTACTTTCGATGTTGATCACCATTCCCTTGCGCAATCCCTGGGAAGGGCAATTCCCGATGCCAACAATTTCCATCCCTTCGGAGGTTATATTGCCCACAATGGCGCAAATTTTCGTGGTACCGACATCCAATCCCACTACCAGCCTGTCCTTATTGCCCGCCATATCTTTTCCTCTCCTCGAATAAATCCTCGCCCTCAGCGTCCAACATCGGGAAAAGTGGAAACCGTCAGTCACCCTGGGAAGTATTTAACTTGACGACCACCTGATTCTCCACATTCAAATCGATCCCCTTCAATTTGGTCACATTTTGCTGCACTTCACCGTAAACTCGCTCCAAATGATCCAGTTTCCGGGAAAAATGTTCCGTTCCCATCCGAATGGAAATACCGCCCTCCATCGTAAACAAATAGAGATCGCCTTGTCGATTAAAATGAATTTCCGAGACTTTGTCCAGATTGAAAACTTGTCGTTTTTTCAATTCGCCCAACAATTGCAGGGCTGTCATCAAAAATTCACGGGAATTCTCCGGCTCGTTTACAAAATGTTCCCGATCAATTCCAGAAATAACCGGGAAATCAAGTTTGTCACCCGACTCCAGCATTTTGAACAGCACGCCCTCGTCATCCACATAGTAAAAGTGATCCAGTTTGACGATAGCTACCGGTTCCCGCTCGGTCACATGGATACGCACGCGGCGAAGCGGTAAACTTCGTTCCACCGTTGCGGTCTTGATCCACTTGATCCGCCTGATGCGAAAACTCGTCTGACGTGTGTCAACATTGAACAAACCCATGCCCGGGACAAGTTCGGCAGCTTCCAGAATATCTTCCTTTGATACCCGCTGCTGATTCTCCACAACGATGCTTTCCACCCGGAAAAACCTGGAGTTGCGCAACTGCCGGGCGCCGTTGTAACAGCACACTCCCGCTCCCACCAAAAGCAACGCGTAGCCGCTCACCAGCAGGAAACGCCGACAGATCCCCGCCCAGTCACGTTTTCGAACAATCTGGTTTACCCGTCTGTACCGGGGCAAACACCACGCCATCAACATGCGTGGTGTTTCCACGAAACATTTTCCAAGGAAACGCCATAAAGCGCCCCAATCACGTTTTTTACGGCGTTTGGCACATTTTTTTATTTTTGGAGAAGCAATGGAATTCAAGTCCCGCATAATGTCTCTCCATTTCCAAAGAACGGCGACCTAGGCTTTCAGGCACGCACCTTTCAGCATTCTCTGCACCAATTCGGAAAAGGTAATGCCGGCATGAGCCGCCGCTTTGGGCAACAGACTGGTTTCCGTAAGTCCGGGCACCGTGTTGACTTCCAGACAAAAGATGCGATCGCCGTCGACGATAAAATCGGCACGGGCCGCTCCACGGCACTGTAACGCGTTATATGCCGCCACCGCCAGATCCTGCGCCCGCCGATATACCTCGGGAGGCAAGGGCGCCGGCAGAACATATTCTGTTCTCCCCACCGTATATTTGGAGGTAAAATCGTAAAAACCGCTCTTGGGACGTACCTGGACTATTGGCAAAGCTTCGCCATCCAGTACGCTGACCGTGATCTCGTCGCCATGAACAAAGCGTTCCACCAACGCCCGAGGATCAAAACGAAAAGCTTCGGTAAGGCCCGTCCGCAAAGCACCCATATCGTACACCACGCTCACTCCGACCGTGGAGCCTTCACAAGCCGGCTGGATCACCACCGGCAACATCTCCCGAATGTTCTCCTCCAGAGCGTCACAGTCTTCCCCCTGCGTCATCGTTACGGAATCCGGAGTAGGAATATGATGACCAATAAAAATCTGTTTGGAAAAGACTTTGTCCATAGCGGCTCCCGAAGCCAGCACACCACTTCCGGTATAGGGGATGCCCAGAATTTCCAACAGGCCCTGAACGGTACCATCCTCGCCAAAGCGACCATGCAAAGCGATAAACGCCACTTCCGTCTTTTCCTGAAGCAGCCGCTGCGCCATATCCCGTCCGGCATCAATGCCAAAAACATTGTAGCCCGCTTCCTGCAAGGCCTGCAATACCGCCCGACCGCTGCGCAAGGAAATTTCCCGCTCCGAGGAAAGCCCTCCCATCAGCACCGCTACCCGTTTCCGCTTCAGTTCCTCATAATTCATGGTTTTGCCATCATCTTCCATTGCCTGCCACATCCCTTCCCACCATTTTAATTTCCGGCTCCAAACGGACGTTAAATTTTTGCTGCACTTCCCGTTGAATACGCTGTATCAACGTCCGGATATCGGCAGCACTTGCCCATCCTTCGTTAACAATGAAGTTGGTGTGTTGCGGCGCAACCCTCGCTCCACCTTCCGCCACCCCGCGAAAGCCCGCCTCGTCGATTAGCTGCCATGCCTTGCCGCCAGGTGGATTGCGAAACACCGATCCGGCATTCGCACCACAGACATTCTGACTCACCGAACGACGCTTCAGCATCTCCGCCACCATGCTCTGCAGAGCATCGGGCTCTCCCGGCACGAGACGCAAACCAACTTCCACCACAATATGGCCCGCTTCCAGCGCTGAACCACGATAACACAGGCCAAGGCGTTCCACCGGCCACTGCATGATGCGTTTCTCCCCGACAAGCAGCGCATCCGTGACCACATCACCGAATTCATGTTCCGGCACCCCGGCGTTCATGACCAGTGCACCGCCGACACTGCCGGGTATGCCAGCCAGATATTCCAGCCCTGCCCAACCGCGTCGCGCAGCTTCATCCACCAGATGCCCCAAAGCCGTTCCCGCTTCAGCCCGTACTGTTCCATCGGACAGAAAATCCAGCCGGTTCAGCCGCGCCGTGTCGATAACCACTCCCGCAACTCCGGCATCGCTTACCAACACGTTGCTTCCCTTACCCAATACCAGCCATGGAGTGGCGGTTTCCTCAAGAAGCCCCACCAAAGCCAGCAAATCGTCGCGATCCGCGGGCACCAGAAAGAAATCTGCCGGTCCGCCCACCTGCCAGGTGGTGTGCCGTGCCATCGGCTCCCGGAGCCTGATCTCGCCCCGGAAGAACTGCCGCAGACGTTCCTCGAACCCGTTCATCAGGGCAAACCGCGCCGCTGCGCAAAGGCATCGCCTGTTTGCCAGACGTTGCCCGCTCCCAAAGTCAGTACCAGATCGCCGGAGGCCACATCCTGCAGCAAAATGTCAACCGCCTCTTCGCCTGAGGCGCAAAACCGGCAATTCTTGTGGCCATGGGTACGGATTCCTTCCGCCAAATGCCGGGCGGATACACCTTCAAGAGGATCTTCTCCTGCGGGATAGATATCCAGCACCAGCAACTCGTCGGCATCGTAAAACGCCGTCAGGAACTCGCTGAACAGTGCCTGGGTACGAGTGTAGCGATGCGGCTGAAACACCACTATCAGGCGCTTGTCCCAACCGGCACGGGCCGCTGCCAGTGTCGCCCGAATTTCGGTCGGATGATGCGCATAATCGTCCACCACCATGATACCTTCGCCCTCATGGCGCAGCTGAAAACGCCGCCGCACGCCGCAAAACGACTGAAGCGCGTTAACAATGTCCGCAAA
>JAFPZV010000051.1 GCA_017417085.1 Deltaproteobacteria bacterium
AGTCACCGGCGCATTTCGGCCCAGGCGGATATTCTGCCCGCAGTGGGTCAATGTCAAGCCAACACCTTTCGTGAGCTCGTAGGTCGTCCGGTCGTGCCGCACGTCCACCGTCAGCCGTTGTTCACGCACAAACAGCGAAAACTTGAGCCGTTTCACCAAGTTGGGCAGACGCGGATTGAAACTGAGCATCCCGTTGTAATCCCTCATGCCCGCAAAACCATAAACGGAAACCATCCATGTGCCGCCCATGGATGCAATATGCACGCCATCTCGCACATTGCCCGCCATGTCCCCCAAATCCATCAGCACCGCCGAAAGCCCGTAGCGGCGCGCCTTGCGTACTTCCCCCACCTCATTGGCGACAATGCTCTGAATACAGGCGGACAGGGAGGAATCCCCCGTAGTCAGCGGATCGTAAAACTCGAAATTGCGCCGTTTGTCCTCCAGCGAAAACTCGTTGCCCAGAAGAAACATGGCCAGCACAACATCCGCCTGTTTTATGACCTTGTGCCGATAGATCACCAGGGGATGAAAATGCAGAAGCAGAGGATACTTGTCGCGCGGAGTGCCGGCGAAATCCCATTCCTTGCGATCCAGAAACTGATCGTCCTGGGCATAGATGCCAAGTTCCTGCTTGTAGGCGACATACATGTTGTCCGCAGCCCGACGCCATTCCAAAGGTTCGTCATCCTCCAGATGGGTCTTGTCCACCAGCGCGGCATATGCGTCCGGATTGGCATTTCGCAGATCTTCCACCACCTGCGCCGCATAGTTCAGGTTGGCGCGGGCCATCAGGTTGGTATAGGTGTTGTTGTCCACCACGGCGTTGTATTCATCCGGGCCGGTCACACCGTGCAGGCAGAACTTGCCGTCGCGATGGGGTGAATAGAAGCCCAGATCAAGCCAGAGCCGGGCAGTTTCCACCAGTATCTCCGCTCCTTCGTTGAAGAGAAAGGCCAGATCGCCGGTTGCTTCCACATACTTGCGCAATGCAAAGACAATGTCGGCATTGATATGATACTGCGCGGTGCCGGCGGCGTAGTAGGCCGAAGCCTCCTCGCCGTTGATGGTACGCCACGGAAAGAGCGCGCCCTTCTGGTTCACCTCTCGGGCACGCTGCCGCGCCTTGTTCAGCATGCTGTGGCGATAACGCAACAGGTTGCAGGCAATACGCGGCGCGGTGTAGATAAGAAACGGCATCACATAGATTTCCGTATCCCAGAAATAATGTCCTTCGTAGGTCTGGCCGGTCAGACCCTTGGCGGGAATGCCCGTTCCTTCCGCACGCCCGGAGGCCTGCAGAATCTGGAACAAATTCCAGCGCAGAGCCTGCTGCAGTTCTCCTGCCTCCACACAGTTCTGCCGCTCCTTCGTTTCCAGCACCACGTCGCTGCGTTCCCAGAAATCGTCCAGATAGCTCTTCTGCCCGGCCAAAAGCTGTTCGCAACCCTCGCTGCGGGCAAAATCCAGCGTACGCTCCAGACGCTGGCAAAGTTCGGCAGCGTCCGCGCTACGCGAGCTGTGGTAGGAAATGAACTTGAACAATTCCACCGGTACACCGGGCTGCGCATTGAGAGAATACACCACCTGCGCGTTGTCTTCGTCCGTATGGAGCCGGCTGGTAAAGGGCGTGGTGGTCTCCAAGACATGATCCGCGCCACAGGCTACCGTCATCTGGCTGCTTGCAGTCCGATGACTCATCACCACCCGCTGATCGCGGGAATAGTACTGCTGCGGCTCCAGAACGGATCCGGCAAAGCCTTTGGCCTGGCGGGGATCATCCACCGAAGACTGATTGGGCTGATTGCCAACCAGACTGGAGACAATCGTCACGGGCGCCTCGTCCTCGCTCAGAATGGTCACGCGATAGGTGGCCAGCGCCAGATGCCGGTGACGGAAGGAAACCATCCGCATCGAGTTGATCTGCACCAATTTGCCGGAAGGCGTCTCCCAGAGCACATCACGCGTCAACACGCCCTCACGCATATTGAGCCGCCGTTCGAAGGTTACCAGTTTGGCGGTCGGCAGAAAGAAGGGTTCATCATCCACGTACAATTGGATGATCTTGCAGTCGGCAAGATTGAGCATGGTCTGGCCGGTTTTGGCGAAACCGAAGGCCGATTCTCCGTAGGGAATGGGCCATGATTCGTAGAAACCGTTGATGAAGGTACCGCTCTGACAGGCGGGTTTGCCCTCCTCAAAACCGCCGCGCAGGCCAAGATAGCCGTTCGCAAGGGAAAAAATGGTTTCGGTCTGCCCCAAAAAACGGGGATAAAACTTTTTTTCGACAATGCACCACTCGTCAACCGGATACACCTGGCGAGGAGCGGAAAATTTCGCTGAACGGATCATGGCCTCCTCCCGATGCCAGTTGTCATTTCAGGAATGAATGTCATACGGACAGATTCCCTCCCAAACAGCGATGAAAATAAAGACAGAAACAGAATTAGATGCCTCATTCCGGCAGCAGTTCCGCCAAATCGGAAACCACCACATCCGCGCCGTTCCGCAGAAGGCTCTGCGGATCGCCATGCCGGTCCACGCCGACCACCAGGCCGAAATTACCGGCACGTCCGGCCTGCACACCGGAAATGGCGTCTTCCACCACGACAGCCAGGGCATTCGGCACATGCAACTCATGCGCCGCCCGCGCAAAGGTATCGGGAGCCGGTTTTCCGGCCAGATCGAGTTCCCGAGCGCGATTGCCGTCCATAAAGAGATCGAAGAGATCGACGATGCCCGCCTTTTCCAAAATTGCCATGCAGTTTTTGCTGGACGAGACCACCGCCAGACGTACCCCGCGCTCCCGCAGCCACCGTGCCAAACGTACCGAGCCCTCAAACAGATCCACGCCCTCGGCCTCAAGCACTTCGCGAAACATCGCATTCTTCCAGTTGCCCAGCCCGCAAACGCTGGCCACATCCGGCGCGTCATCAGCGTTTCCCCAGGGCAGTTCAATGCCGCGGGATGCAAGAAAACTTCTGATGCCCTCCACGCGCGGCTTGCCATCCACATAATCCCGGTAATCCCGCACTATATCGAAGGGCACAAAGGGC
>JAFPZV010000052.1 GCA_017417085.1 Deltaproteobacteria bacterium
GAAAGCGTCGTGCTTTTCGGCGGTCAGGCCGGTCATCGGCTGGAACCAGTGCGTGTAGTGCGTTGC
Source organism: Deltaproteobacteria bacterium (assembly GCA_017417085.1). The sequence continues at coordinate 67 of JAFPZV010000052.1, forward strand.
ACCCTTCTCGATGGCCCAGTCCTTCATGGCGCAGGCGACCGTGTCGGCGATGGCGGGATCCAGGCGTTCTCCCTTGCGGATGATGGCCTTGAGCAAACGGAACACGGGTTTGGGCAGTTTTTTCTGAAGAATCTCGAGGGAAAAAACGTCGCAACCATAAATGGCGTCGATATCGGAGGTCGGCGCGGGAAAGGTCCGGTGGCTTTTGGCTATTTGCAGGACGGCGTCGCTGCGGGCGGTCATTGTGGTCATGGTATGAGCTCCTTTATTGAATGGAAGTGAATGGGCAACCGGCTATGGCGGGTGTTGTGAGGGAACCGTTGACCGGCCCGCCATACGGGTTTTGCTGCACGCCGCGTCCGGATTTGCAGGACGGAAGGGCAGACACCAGGGAAAAAAGCAAGAGCTGTGCCACGACGGATATTCCCTGCCGGTATTCTGAATGAGTGCGATGAAATGAAAAATTCCAGGTAAAAACGCTGTTCTATACAAGCTGGAACAGCGTTGGGGATAGCCTTCCCGGGGGATGACGGAGACTGTATTACATTTTTTGTATAGGCAGCTCTTTTGGAAATTTACATAAAATGTAAAATGGGTTTGCCGGATTTGCAAAAAATGTAAGGCCTTTGCTTCCATGGCCTTCAAAACCTTGCTGCGCAAGGCCTGGTACACTTTTTGCCCTTATATGCTCCCCCAAAAAGTGTTCAATTTTTGCGGGAGATTTCATCATGCCCAAGCGCAGCGAGCTGCAACGCATCATGGTTATTGGTTCCGGTCCCATCGTCATTGGTCAGGCCTGCGAATTCGACTATTCCGGCACGCAGGCGGTCAAGGCGCTCAAGGAGGAAGGCTGCGAGGTTATTCTTGTGAATTCCAACCCCGCTACCATCATGACCGACCCCGAGTTGGCGGACCGGACCTACATCGAACCCATAGAGCCCGATACGGTGGCCGCCATTCTTCGCCGAGAACGTCCGGATGCCCTGCTGCCCACACTGGGTGGCCAGACGGGCCTGAACACGGCTCTGTTCCTCGCCAAAAACGGCGTATTGAAAGAATGCGGTACGGAACTTATTGGCGCGAACGCGGAGGTCATAGAAAAAGCCGAAAGCCGTGAGCTGTTCCGTGCCGCCATGGAGAGTATCGGGCTGGCCGTTCCCCGAAGCGGGATCGCGCACTGCCTGGAAGATGTGCGCCGTATTGCCGCCGAGTTGTCCTTTCCGCTCATCGTTCGCCCCGCCTTTACGCTGGGCGGTTCGGGCGGTGGAGTAGCCTACAACCAGGAAGATCTTGAAGCCATTGCCGCCGACGGCCTTGCCGCTTCGCTCTGTCAGGAAGTGTTGGTGGAGCAGTCCGTCATGGGCTGGAAGGAAATCGAGATGGAGGTGATGCGCGACCGCAAGGATAACTGTGTCGTCATCTGCTCCATTGAAAATCTTGATCCCATGGGGGTGCATACCGGCGATTCCGTGACCGTGGCTCCGGTCCAGACGCTCAGTGACCGCGAATACCAGAGGATACGCGATGCCTCCATTGCCGTCATGCGCGCCATCGGTGTGGAAACCGGCGGCTCCAACGTCCAGTTCGGCCTGAATCCGGAAAATGGCGAACTTGTGGTCATCGAGATGAATCCGCGGGTGTCGCGTTCCTCGGCCCTGGCCTCCAAGGCGACCGGCTTCCCCATTGCCAAGATAGCCGCCAAGCTGGCCCTGGGATACACGTTGGACGAACTGCCCAACGACATCACGCGGGAAACCATGGCCAGCTTTGAACCTGCCCTGGACTACTGCGTGGTGAAGATTCCCCGTTTTACCTTTGAAAAGTTCCAGGGCGTAAAAGACGAACTGACCACCTCCATGAAGAGCGTGGGCGAAACGATGGCCATTGGCCGTACCTTCAAGGAAGCCCTGCAGAAGGGCTTGCGTTCGCTGGAGATCGGTGTGCCGGGCCTCGGTTTCGGCTTCAGGAGCAAACTGCCCGGTCGTGACGCGCTGGAGGCGGGCTTGCGCATGCCGAATTCGCGCCGTCTTTTCACGATTCGTCACGCGCTTTTGGCGGGGATGAGCGTCGGGGAGATACATGCCCTTTCGGCTATCGACCCGTGGTTCATCGAGCAGATAGCCGATATCACGGCTCTCGAAGAACAGCTGCGCGATTTCGCCCTCGCCAATCCCATGGAGGCCGACAACCCGGAATTGCGGGAGCTGTTTTTCAAGGCCAAGGAATATGGCTTTTCCGATCGCCAGCTTGCCGAAATGTGGAAACGGCCGGAAAGCGACATTGCCGCATTGGGCGAGGCCATGGAACTGCGCCCGGTCTACCGCCTCGTTGATACCTGTGCCGCCGAGTTTGAGGCGTATACGCCGTATTTCTATTCCACCTACGAGACGCTGGACGAACGGGAAGTGCATACCCGCAAGAAGGTTGTCATTTTGGGCGGAGGTCCCAACCGCATAGGACAGGGCATCGAGTTCGACTACTGCTGCTGCCAGGCCTCTTTTGCCCTGCGTGACGAAGGTGTGGAGGCTATCATGGTGAACTCGAATCCCGAGACCGTCTCCACGGATTATGATACCTCGGATCGCCTCTACTTCGAGCCGCTCACCTTTGAAGACGTAATGCACATCGTGCGGACCGAGAAACCGGACGGCGTCATTGTGCAGTTCGGCGGCCAGACGCCGCTCAACCTTGCCGTTCCCCTGCAGAGGGCCGGCATCACCATACTC
>JAFPZV010000053.1 GCA_017417085.1 Deltaproteobacteria bacterium
CATGGGCAGTCATAAGCAGCACCGTCTCCGCCACCGGTTCCTTCAGATAGGCAGCCAGCGCCGTCTGACTCTCGGCGGGCAGCTCCTCCACCCGCCGGAGAATGACCACACGGCGCGCCGCAAAGACCGGAAACGTGCGCAGCGCATCAAAAAGCCCCTCCATGTCATTTTCTTCTCCGGAAAAATCATGCAGGTTGAAGTCACGTTCCGAAGGCTCCAGCAGCGTATCCACCACAAGCGCCAGCGCCTCTTCCAAAGACACCGTATCCTCGCCGCAAAAAAAAAGCAGCGCGGGGAGATCGCGCTGTTTTTGTTTCAGCAGTTTTTTCAAATCATAAAGGGTCATGCCTCTGACCGTTTCCCTAGAAATTTTCGGTGAGCCGGTTAAACAGTTCATCCGCCAAATAGCGGGCGATCTCGTTTTGGGTCTGTTCCTCGCGGCTCTCCTCCAGCACCCGGTCGGGAGATGCCTCATACTCCTGATTCCAGGATGCGCCTCCCTTCCAGATGACCCGCTTGTCCTTCGTGGAGCGCAAGGTCGCCTGACATTCTATCTCCGCCTTGTACTCAACAATCTGATCCTTGCTGCCGTAATAGGAAGAGGCGCCGCTGTGGTAGTTGGTGATGACGCCCTCCAGCACCGCATCCGCCTTTTGCGGATCTTCCACCACCTCCACATGAAGCGCCCGGGAAAAACGCTGCATAACCGCGTTCGAAACGACATTCTCCAGAAAAGGTTCCATCGTGCGATTGGCAAACATGGGAATGCAGATCACCTGCACACCCTCGGGCAGACGATCCTCCGCGCCCCCGGAAAGATGATAACCGCAACCGCCCACCGCCAAAGCCAGCAGAACCAGCAAAACCCGAATCCTCATTGGCGCCTCCTCCCCTTGTCCTGTTCCTGGAAAAAGCTCCTCAAAAACAGTTTGAAAAGGGTTATCCCACTACAACGTTGACCAACCGTTTCGGGACGATGACCACTTTCTTAACCGTCTTCCCCTCAATAAACCGGGCCACATTGGGGTCGGCAAGCGCCGCGGCACGCACGGCATCATCCGGAGCATCCGTCGCCACCGTCACCTTGCCGCGCACCTTGCCATTGACCTGCACAACCAGAAGCACTTCTTCCACCGCCAGCATCGCCTTATCCCAGGCCGGCCAGCCCGAAGCTTCCACGCCGTCCTCATGCCCCAGGGCCTCCCACAATTCCTCGGCGATATGCGGCACAAAGGGCGCCAACAGACGAATGACGACTTCCAGCGCCTCGGCCAGCGCCAAAGCGCACGCTTCCTTGTCGCCCAGCGCGCTGATCGCGTTCACCAGCTCCATGATGGCGGCAATGGCCGTATTGAACTGGAAGCGGTTTTCTATATCCTCTGTTACCTTCTTGATGGTCTGATGCGTCGCCCGGCGCAAGTCGCGGGCCGCCGCGGCATTTTGATCGGCGTTTGCCTTCTTCAAAAGCTCAAGATTTTCAAACACCAAACGCCAAACCCGGGCCAGGAAACGGGAAGCGCCATCCACACCGCGCTCGCTCCACTCCAGATCCTTTTCCGGAGGCGCGGCAAACAGGCAGAAGAGCCGGGCGGTATCGGCGCCATAACGCTCGATCAGCACATCGGGATCCACCACGTTTTTCTTCGACTTGCTCATCTTCTCCTTGCGGCCAATGACCACCTTCTGCCCGCATTTCCGGCAAATGCCGTCCATTACCTCTTCCGGATAGAGCCAGCCATGCTCCGGACACTTGTAGGATTCCATGCAGACCATTCCCTGCGTCAGGAGATTCTTGAAGGGTTCATCAATACGCACCAGGCCCAAATCGCGCAGCACCTTGGTATAGAAACGCGCGTACAGCAGATGCATCACCGCGTGTTCCACCCCGCCGATATACTGATCCACCGGCAGCCAGTAGTTCACCGCATCCTGGTCAAAGGGCCCCTTGTCACAGTGCGGGGAGGCATAACGCAGAAAATACCAGGAACTTTCCACAAAAGTGTCAAAGGTGTCGGTTTCACGCCGCGCAGGCGCGCCGCAGACCGGGCAGACCGTGTCGGTAAAAGAATGGCAGGCAGCCAGCGGATTGTCGCCGCCGGCGCGGAAAGCCACATCGCGCGGCAGAACCACCGGCAGATCCTTTTCCGGTACCGGCACCATGCCGCACTTCTCGCAGTAGATGACCGGAATCGGGGTTCCCCAGTAGCGTTGGCGTGAGACACCCCAGTCCCGCAGACGGAAGTTGACCTTGCGCTCGCCCAGACCTTTCTGCTCCAGCCAGTCGGCGATCCGTTCCTTGGCCTCCTCGTTGGGCAAACCGCTGAACTCCCCGGAATTCACCAGAATACCCGGCTCGGTATAGGCGGCCTCCATGGTTGCCGGGTCAAGCGTGCTTCCGGGAGGAGTAATAACCACCACCATCGGCAGATCGTACTTGCGGGCAAAATCGAAATCACGCTGATCATGGGTAGGCACCGCCATAACCGCGCCCGTGCCATAATCCGTCACCACAAAGTTGGCCAGCATGATGGGCATCCGCCGGCCCGTCACCGGGTTCAGGCAGTAGGATCCGGTGAAGATGCCTTCCTTTTCCTGACTGTCGCTGGTGCGGTGAATCTTGTCCTCACGGCGGATACGGGCAATGAATTCGGCAACCGCCTCCGCGCGGTCGGGCGTCGCCAGTTCCTGCGCCAAAGGATGCTCCGGTGCAAGGCTCATGAACGTCGCCCCGAACAACGTATCCTGACGGGTGGTAAACACCCGGATCTTTTTCTCCGAACCTTCAATCTGGAAATCGATCTCGCAGCCGACGCTCCGGCCTATCCAGTTGCGCTGCATGATCAGGACCGGTTCCGGCCAGCCGCCCATCTTGAAGGTATCGTCCAGCAGTTCCTGGGCGTAGGCGGTAATCCGGAAGAACCACTGTTCCAGTTCCTTGGGCTCCACCTCGCTGTGGCAGCGCCAGCAGCAGCCGTCTTCCACCTGTTCATTGGCCAGTACCGTCTCGCAGGAGGGACACCAGTTGACCGACGAGCGCTTCTTGTAGGCCAACCCTTTTTCCAGCATCTTCAGAAAGATCTGCTGCTCCCAGCGGTAGTACTCCGGTGTGCAGGTCGCGACCTCGCGGTCCCAGTCGTAGCAGAATCCCATCCGCTTCAACTGGGTCCGCATGTTGGCGATGTTGTCATGCGTCCAGATCGCGGGATGGATCTGGCGTTCAATTGCCGCGTTTTCCGCCGGCATGCCGAAGGCATCCCAGCCCATGGGATGGAGCACATTGTAGCCCCGCATCCGTTTGAAGCGCCCCACCACATCGCCGATGGAGTAGTTGCGCACATGTCCCATGTGGATCCGCCCCGACGGATAGGGAAACATCTCCAGCAGATAGTATTTCGGCCGGGCGGCATCTTCCGTCACCTTGAACGCGTCTTTCGCGCGCCAAATCTCCTGCCATTTTTTCTCAACGGGACCGGGAACATAGCGTTCTTCCATCTTTATACGTATCCTTTCGATTTTCTTTATCTTTCTTTTTTAGATTAATTTTCATCAACATTAATTTTTCAGCATACGCAATCCGGAACCTTCCTGCAAGACAGAAACCGCCGCCCAGGATGAAGATCCAAAGGCTTTCCTTCGCGCCCTGCGCACTGCGGCAAATGAGGTGCTCCCCTAAAATTGGACAACTGTGATAACGTATCCTGTCCTCCGCAAGAAGAGCGAAAATGGCGGGACAAAAGAATCATGTTCTGGACTTCAAGGCCAGGATTGTCCTGGCCGCCTTGAGCGGCAACAAGATCGTAGCCGAATTGAAAGATTATGTCTCAGGCAAAAAATTAAAAAAAGCAAGCCAGACAGTCATGCAGACGATTGAACAAGCGCTTGAGAAGTTAGGCCATTCAAAGTTCCGTTCCAGCTTCCACCTGACCAAAAAAGAGCAGCTCTATCTTGAGGAAAAGGGTATGGACGTCATGCGAAAGCATGCCGAGGATTTTGTGCGCCAGAAGCTTGCTCCGGCGGATCCCGTCAACGATGGGAA
>JAFPZV010000054.1 GCA_017417085.1 Deltaproteobacteria bacterium
GAGGTAAAGCCCAGGAGCAGCGCGCCGACTCCGGCCAGCGCGCCCCCGCCGGAAACGCCCAGCAGATAGGGATCCGCCAGGGGATTCCGCAGCACCGCCTGAAAGGCGCAGCCGGAAGTCCCCAGGCAGGCACCCGTCACCAGCGCCAGCACACCGCGCGGCAGACGGATCTGCCAGACAATGGTCCGGGCCAGCGGTTCGCCCTTCCCAAAAAGCGCCGCCACAATGTCGCGCGGCGCAAGGGACGCCGCCCCCGCCCACAGCGAAAAGAACACTGCAAGCAATCCCGCGGCAAGCAGCGCCAGCCAGAAACGCCAGGACGCCCGGGAACCGTCCACTTGGGGGCAATACTGTTTCCTCTTCATTACCCCTCCGTCATTTCGCGGTACCGGCGCATAAGCTCGGCGACTATCTCCCCTTCCGCCATGTCCTTTTTGAAGCCGTAGGCCGTCATGACGGCGCGGTCGTTCGCCAGATGAGCTTTCAAGAGTTTGGGCGGCATGGTAAGCGGGTCGTACAGATCCGCGAGGCTCGCACCCGGAAAACACGCGCGGGCGTCCAGAATACCCTGCGCGTTTTTTTCGATAGCAGCGCGGACCGCCTCGTCTGCTTCGGGCCAAGGAAAAGTATTGTAAACGATGTCCTTGGAATAGCGGTAATCGCTCTTCAGCCGCCCACAGACGGCGCGCATCCAGGCCATGTGGGTGCTGGAGATTAAAACGCCGAAATGAAAAAGCGTGGCCTCCGGTAGCGCGAACAACATATTTCCGGCAATGATTTCCGCCGGTAGATAGTCTATCGGCACATAGCGCCGATTTTCTGAAGAAACCTGGGGAATAGCGATGTAATCTGTCACAATATTGCGCACATCATCAAAAAGCATGGGCGTATCCGCTTTGATCCGTGTAGCCGCCTTATTACTAATCTTTCGGAACTCCCGCACCTTTTTTACTCGCTCCAACACCCGTGGACATTGTTTAAGCGTAGCTGGACTAGCTCCAACCAGCCACAAGCAAAAACGCGGTTTGCGTTCTATGAAGTCCTTACCCATCATAAAAGGGCGAATGAAGGGGCGAGCTTGAGGTTCTTCTGCCAAAAGCGTCTCCTTTTCTTCGGCAGTCAGAACCAGATTGCCACCGTCTGTAGGCTGCGATCCTCGAAAAATGGCGGGCACGGCACACAACGGACGATTGCGACGCTGAACGAAAATATTTGGTGCATCCAATAGATAGGCGTTGATATTGGCGACGTTTCTCGATGTTCCGTCTGCATCATGGATGATTTTGGGGAAGATATTCGGCGCAGCGCTAAATCCCACAATCACGCAATGCACATGGGCTTTATCGCGCGCTTCACTGTCCCATCGGAAGGTACGCCAACCAAAATCAATGTGATCGCCGTAACGCGTAAAAAGCGGTTGCCACAGGGCTGCTACCTGCTCGCCTTGAGTAATGGAATTGGTGGCAACCAAAGCAGTGCGAATACCAGTTCCCTGCATCATTTGAGCAGCTTTGATGAACCAGCATGATACATAATCCAGATTTCTACCCAAAGAACCGGCAATGGTGGTCATATCCTCTTTCTGGGCAGCCGATTGCATCGTGTAGCCCACAAACGGCGGATTCCCCATGATGTAGCTTAACTTATCCGCGGGAATCACCTCGTTCCAGTCCAGGCGCAGGGCATTGCCCTCCACCAGGTGTGCATCCGTCTTGAGCGGCAGAAAATCGAGGTCGGCCTGCACAATGTCTTCGGTTTCCCTCATCATCTGGGATTCGGCAATCCAGAGCGCAGTTTTGGCGACCGCCACCGCGAAGTCATTGATCTCAATGCCATAAAACTGACCGATGGAAACCTCAATCTGCTCGTTCCGCACAAAGTTCAGCACCCCCTGCGCACTCCTTTTGTCTTCCCGCAGGATGGCGTTTTCCAACCGCCGCAAAGATAAATAGGTTTCCGTCAAAAAGTTGCCGCTTCCACAGGCGGGATCGAGAAAGGTCAGTTTCGCCAGGCGCGTCTTGAGCGCCCGCAGGGCTTTGCTGCGCGCCCCGCCCGCCACCGGCGCCGCCTTGGCCGCCTCAAACGCGGCGTTCAGCTCATCCAGAAACAGGGGGTCAATCACCTTGTGGATGTTTTCCACACTCGTGTAGTGCATACCGCCGCTCCGACGCGTCTGGGGATTCAGTGTGCTCTCGAACACCGCGCCGAAAATGGTCGGGCTAATCTGCGACCAGTTGAAGCCATCACTCGCCCGCGTCAGCAGCAGCGTCCTCAGTTCTTCCGTAAAGAGCGGTATCTCCAGCTTGTCATCCGCAAACAGCCCGCCATTGACATAGGGAAAGGCCGCCAGAAGCTTATCCTCCTTCTCCAGATACGGATCGCGGGCATCTGCAGTCTGGTTCAACACTTGAAAAAGGCGGATCAGCGCCTGCCGCATCCCCTGCGCGTCAAATTGCGCAAGATAATCATGAAAGAGATCCCGCCTCCCGAAAATAGCGGCATCCTCCGCATAGAGGCAAAAGACCAGCCGTACGCAGAGCTTGTTCAGGGCCCGCTGCGTGGTCTCCGCTTCGGGATGCAGATACTGCCTGAGCAGCAAATCGTACATGGCGCCGACGAGCGCCCCCGCCTGCAGGGAGACCTCCACATCGTGGCGCAGGGTTTCCGTATGGGCGGCATCCGTCAAAAAGGCCAGGTGATGCGCTTCAGTGGTCAAATCCTCCAGCGCGAGCTTGAAAGGTTCGGGCACACGGGTATCCAGGTCGTAAGCCCAGATCTCACTGAAATTGGAAGTCACTATCCAGCGCGGTTTTTCGGCATAGGGCAGATTGTCCGCATAACGCTTGGCCTGCTCGTAGGGCGTCAGCATCGCGCCATCCGACTGGCGCGCCTTTTTATCAAGCGCAACGCCTGCGGACTTCTGCTCAATCAGGACCTTCGTTTCCGGCAGGTAGGCGTCAATGCTTTTGGTTTTGCCCTCCACGACAACTTTTTTCTGAAAGGCCACACAGTCAGTCGCCGAAGCCACCCCCAGCACGCGGGAAAGCAGATCCAGCCAGAAGGAACGATCATCCTCATCCTCGCGTCCGCGTCCGCGCCATTTCTCAATGAACTCTTTTATTGCGGTGCGTTTCTCATGCTGCGCCACTGGCGTTCTCCCCGTCATGGATTCCCGGCTGAAGAGCCCCATTTGACTCTTCAGCGCCTTCTTCGACAGCATACTTGCAATTTTCCGGAAAAGATAGCGGGTGCTGCCTTAGTTATACCGTATCCTCTTGCATTATCTTTTGTATTATCATAACATTATTATTTATAATGGGGTGGTGTAAAATTATGACAAAGCATGAACGACGGGGGCCTTCCCACGCCGTTCATACCGACGCCGCAATGACGCCATATTCAGGGCGGCGAAGCGGGCGTCGGAAACAACGCGGAGGCAGTGTGAAACGACTGATAGTAGGCATTACCGGGGCAGACGGGTGCAGCATCGGCGTGCGGCTCCTGCAGATCCTGAGCACCCTGCCCGATGTGGAAACACACCTGGTGGTCACTCCTTCCGCCGAGCGCACCCTCGCCCTCGAAGGCTGCCCTCCCCTCGCCCAGCTCAGGGGACTTGTCAGTTTCTTCCATGCCGCCGACGACATGGCGGCAGTCATTGCAAGCGGCTCGTTCTTTACCGACGGCATGATCATCGCCCCATGCAGCATGAAGACCATGGCGGCCCTGGCGAGCGGCTACACGGACAACCTCCTGCAGCGGGCGGCAGACGTCTGCCTCAAGGAAGGGAGAAAGGTCGTTGCCATCCCCAGGGAAATGCCGCTCAGCCGCATTCACCTGCGCAATATGCTCACGGCAAGCGAGGCCGGCTGCGTCATCATCCCTCCCGTGCTCACCTTTTACAACAAGCCCCGGTCCGTGACAGACCATATCGATCACATTCTTGGCAAGGCGCTGATGAGCCTCGGCATTACGCCTCCGGCTTTCCGCGCCTGGCAGGGAGGCTGACATGAAAAAAAACGTTTCGGTATCTTCCGGCGAAGGCCTGCTTGCCGTCACGGCCGAGGCCTCCTGTATCGGCGACGATATCCTGGTCTGCCTGTACGGAGGCAGCCGGCCGCACATAGGGGCCGCCGCCCTGGCTTTTCCCTGCCGGGACGATGGCAGCGGCGTTACGGCATGGGCCAGCGTGCTCGGCGCGCCGGGGCACAGGGACGACACGGTCGCGCACCGGCTGGCCATGAGCCTGTGCAAGGCAACCGGGCGCCCCGTCTGCATGACGGCAGGCATTCATATAGACCATGCCTCCGGAGAAGAAATAGCGCATCTTTTGCGGAACGCCGAAGATGCCACCTTAAAACTGGCTGCACTGCTTAAAGGAGCTCTACCATGAATCTTAAGGACTGCCTCAGAAAACTGGAATCGGAAGGACGCCTGTGCCATGTGAAAACCGAAGTCGATCCCGTGCATGAACTTTCCGGAATCGCCGCGCGGCTTGAGGGCGGCAAGGTCGTACAGTTCGACCGCGTCAAGGGTTCGGAATTCCCCGTGGTCACGGGCCTGTGGTGGATCAGGGACTACCGTGCCTGCGTGTTCGGATGCGAAACCGAAAGGCTTTCCTTCCTCTTTTCGGATGCCGTGGCCGCGCTGCATTCCAACCCTGTCGCGCCCGTTGTCGTTGAGAACGCGCCGGCCCAGTCCATTGTCATGGATACGCCGGACCTCACGCGCATACCTGTCCCGACCCAC